>CAZBAQ010000025.1:0-9271 GCA_964489855.1 uncultured Planctomycetia bacterium
GAGCGCCACGCTGCTCGTATTTGGAAGGCTATCCTCTGATAATGAGATAATTGCCATGCGCGCGCACGGCATCAATCTCTACAGGCTGACTCTTCCCCTGATCGTGACAGGACTCATATTGAGTCTCTTCTCCGTAATACTGAACAACAGGATATTGCCCGAATCCCATTTTGCGTCTAGAAAGATCGCAAAAAATATAGGCGTTAAAAATCCTGCCGCGTATCTCGAGGCAGGCACATTTATAAAAAGCTTCAAAGGCTACATCCTCTTTATAAACGGGATAGATAAAAATATATTAAAGGGGATCCGCATCTGACAGGTCCGAGAGGACAAGCCTACAATGACAATAAAAGCAAAAATGGGCGAGTTTATTGACCAGGAAAATCAAAACGGCATAATGCACAAGCTCATGGACGGCACGAGCGACGAACCAAATCCAAAAAACCCCATGAATTTTTACAAGCTGAACTTTAAGACATACTACCTGACCATGGACGTGGACGAGACCATACCAGCTGGCGAATACATACAAAAGAAACCGAAGGAAATGAATTTTCAGGAGATAAAACAGGAAGTCAAAAAGCTGGGGCGCCATCACATAGACGCGCCAGCCTTGATAGCCGAATTCCACAGAAAGATCTCGATATCTTTTGCGAGCCTGGTATTTATTATTATCGGGATCTCTCTAGGTATATTTACAAGGCGCGGCGAAAAAACAGTGCAGTTTGCCGTGGCCCTGGGCGTGATAGTGCTATACTATTTACTTATGGCGGTCAGCATGGCAATAGCGCTAAAAGGCGTGCAGCCGATCGGCGCGTGGATGTATTTACCAAATGTCGTGCTCGCGATCATAGGAGCGGTTTTATTCAAAAACACGGTCATCCGATAAGATCATGCGTATATTAGACAGGTATATAATTAAAAATTTTCTGATGCCGTTCTTTTACTGTCTCAGCCTGTTCATATTTCTCTATATCATAATAGACCTGTTCGGGCATCTCGATGAGATCCTGAAACATAAGGTCCCGATCCTGATCCTGCAGGAATATTATCTGTCTATGATACCCTTTATCATCCTGCATACAGCGCCTGTCGCGAGCCTTATCTCGGCCATCTATGTCATCAGCACCATGAACAAGCACGACGAGATAATAGCCATGCGCGCCGCCGGCATAAACATCTTCAGGATATTGGCACCGTTCATCTTTATAGGTATTGCCATATCCATCTCTATCTTCGCTATTTCCGAAAAGATAGTACCTTCGGCTATGAAAAACGCGCACGCGATAAAGGAAAACTACATTAAAAAAGAAAAAAAGGACAAAACGGAGAACAAAAAGACGATAAACAATATCGCCATGTACGGCAATGGCAATAGATTGATCTTCATAGAAAGCTATGATATAGAGACAGGCATTGCCAGAGGCATTACGATACTCAAACAGGATAAAACCGGCGATGTGGGAGAAAAGATAAACGCCCGCGAGGGAAAGTGGACTGGCATGGACTGGGAACTGTCAAACCTTCTAATATACAAGCTTGACGAGAAAGGCAGGATAAAGGGCGCTCCCCTGTTTTTCGAATCTAAAAATATCGCCATAGAAAGTCCTAAGGAACTTATCTCAAAAGGCACGAATTATGAATTTATGAGTTTCAAGGACCTATCGAATTATATAAATAATTTTTCCGGCGCCTCGTCCGAGATCATAAATAAACTGCGCGTTGACCTGCACCAGAAAATAAGTTTCCCATTCACGAGCCTCGTGATCATACTGATAGGTTCAGGGTTTGCCATAAAGGTCAAGCGAAGAGGAAAAACTGCGGCAATAGTAGGGGTGGGAATGGGGATTGTGCTGGGATTCGTATATTACGCGCTGATGGCGATATTCATCGCGCTCGGAAAAGGCGGGATCCTGCCTGCGGTTATATCTGTACACCTGGCGAATATAATATTCGGCTTTATCGGATTGGTCCTGATAAGGAATTAATAACGATAATGGTCTGACTTGTAAGGCCCTTTTACAGGCACACCTATATAATCAGCCTGTTCTTTGGAGAGTTTTGTCAGTTTCACGCCGATCTTATCCAGGTGCATCCTCGCCACTTCCTCGTCCAGATATTTGGGCAATCTGTAGACCATCTTCCCGTACTTGTCCCTGTTTTTCCATAGATCCAACTGTGCAAGGACCTGGTTTGTAAAGGAATTGGACATGACAAACGAAGGATGCCCTGTAGCACAGCCAAGATTTACCAGTCTTCCCTCTGCCAAAAGATACATCTCCCTGCCATCAGGAAAAGCATATTTGTCCACCTGCGGTTTGATATTTATTTTTTTAATACCGGGATAGTTTTCAAGGGCCGAGACCTGGATCTCGTTGTCAAAATGCCCTATATTACACACGATGGCTTGGTCTTTCATATTTTTCATGTGTTCGATCGTGATGACATCCTTGTTGCCGGTGGCTGTCACGTATATGTCTCCGATACAGAGAGTGTCTTCCAGTATAGCTACCTCAAAACCCTCCATGGCTGCCTGCAATGCGCAGATAGGATCTATCTCAGTCACTATGACCCTTGTGCCAAGCCCTGCCAGGGAACGCGCAGAACCTTTGCCAACATCTCCATAACCGCACACTATAGCGACCTTCCCTGCTACCATGACATCAGTCGCTCTTTTAATTCCGTCCACCAGAGATTCCCTGCAGCCGTACAGATTATCAAATTTTGATTTTGTAACAGAATCGTTTACATTGATCGCAGGGACAAGGAGCTCTTTCTTTTTCATCATCTGGTAAAGGCGATTGACTCCGGTAGTCGTCTCTTCTGAAACACCTTTCCATTCTCTGGCTATCTGGCGCCATTTATTCGGTTTTTGTTTTAATCCCTTTTTTAGCAGTCTGATGAGTTCTCTTTCGTCTTCGCCGCCTGGCTTTTTGTCCAGGACCTTTGGATTTTTTTCTGCGGCAACGCCAAAGTGCATCATCAGGGTCGCGTCGCCGCCGTCATCAACGACAAGGTGAGGCCCCTTGCCTCCAGGAAAAGTCAGGGCCTGCTCCGTGCACCACCAGAAATCCTCGAGCGTCTCGCCCTTCCACGCGAATACAGGAACATCGGCCTTAGCGATAGCTGCCGCGGCATGGTCCTGCGTGGAAAAAATATTACAGCTAGCCCACCTGACTATAGCCCCTAGCCTGACAAGCGTCTCTATAAGCACTGCTGTCTGAATGGTCATGTGCAGGGAGCCCATTATCCTGACTCCGGATAGAGGCTTCTCTTTCGCGTATTTCTTTCTTATTGACATCAACCCTGGCATCTCGTGCTCTGCGATCTCCATTTCTTTTCTCCCGAAATCAGCCAGACCTATATCCTTTACTTTGTAATCTTTGGACATGTTATGCTCCTTATTTGATGCGAGCTGCTTTTTTAAGGAGTTTGACCTTGTCGCATTTCTCCCACGTAAAGCCCTCGTCTTCCCTTCCAAAATGACCATATGCGGCTGTCTTCTTGTAAATCGGTTTCAACAGATCCAGTTCTGTTATTATTCCTCTCGGTGTCAGGTCAAAATGCTCGCGTATTAAAGTCACTATCTTTTCTTCCGAGATCTTGCCGGTGCCGGCAGTATCAACAAGAAGTCCTAATGGCTCTGCCTTACCTATTACATATGCAAGCTGTATGGTGCATTTCCTTGCAATGCCTGCTGCCACGATATTCTTGGCAACATAACGCGCCATGTAAGCAGCGGAGCGATCGACCTTGCTCGGATCCTTGCCTGAAAATGCTCCTCCGCCATGCGATACAACGCCGCCATACGTATCTACGACTATCTTCCTGCCGGTCATGCCTGTATCTGACTGCGGGCCGCCGATCAGAAATTTCCCTGTCTGGTTTACATAGTATTCTGTCCTGGCATCAGCCATCTTCCCGACAACAGGCTTTGCGATCTTCTGGATCATCTCTTTCCTGGACTTTTCTGTTATATTCTTGCCTGTCTTGTCAAGTATCTCCTCGGTATGCTGCGACGCAAGCACGACAGAATTGATCCTTTTTGGCACGCCATTCTTATACTCGACAGTCACCTGCGACTTGCTGTCAGGACCTAAATATTTAAGGATCCCGCCCTTTCTCAGGTCAGTCATCCTCTTTACCAGCTTATGGGCAAGCATTATAGGTAAAGGCATAAGTTCCGGCGTCTCGTCGCACGCGGATCCAAACATAAGGCCCTGGTCGCCTGCACCGCCTCTATCAACACCCTGCGCAATATCAGGGGACTGCGAATGGATAGCGTTCAGAACGGCGCAGGTCTGATAATCCATGCCGTATTTAGGATGCGTGTAGCCGATATTTTTCACCACTTCTCTCGCTATATTAATCACATCAACGTATGCGGTAGTGGTTATCTCACCGCCTACTATAATAAGACCCATTGTCACAAAGGTCTCGCAGGCAACACGGCCCCTCGAGTCCTGTCTCAAAACATCGTCAAGAATAGCATCTGATACCTGGTCGCACAATTTATCAGGATGCCCCTCTGATACTGATTCTGAAGTCACATAATATTTTCCGTTCGGCATTTACTTCTCCTTTCTTCTAAATTCGTGATTTGCCTCTTCATAGGACTTCTTATCGCCTATATCAAACCACTTTTCGTCTTTGAACACGTATCCAAAAATCGATTCTTTCTTGGAAAGCCATTCAAGAAAATACCCGGGCGCGTCTTTTGCAGCATCGGTATTCAAATATGTCTTTATGATCCCTAATTTTTCTTTTGGAAAGAAATAAAGACATTTTGCCGCAAGGGTAAAGCGTGGCTTTTCCGGCTTTTCGCTAAAATCAATCACCTTGTTATTTTTATCCAGCGATACAATACCATACTTTTTGGATAATTCCAAGTCTTTTACATCATATAGCCCTATTGAGATAGAAGGCCTTTTTGAAAGAGAAAAATCCATAAATTCCTCCAGCGGCGTCCCGAATATATTATCACCTGCGAGAACCAGGAGGTCATCGCGTATCTTTTTCTTTTTTATGACAAATTCTATATCGCCTGTGGCGCCGAGCCTGTCCTCGTTCGTGAGCGTACCGTCATTAACGATCGTTATCTTTTTCCTGCTGGAAACTCCCGCGCCCCATTCTTCAAAATGCCTGTGGAATCTATCATTGGTTACGACAAAGACCTCGTCTACCTCTTTTATAGGTTCGACTATATCCAGCATATACTCTATCACGGGCTTGCCTGCCACAGGCAAAAGTGGCTTTGGCTTATTTAGCGTCAGCGGGTACAACCGTGTGGCATACCCTGCTGCCAGGAGTAATGCTTTCATGCCACCCTTTCCTTAAGTTGACAAAATGAACGTGTCGAGTTTCCTGCTCTTTTACTTCGATAGTTTGCAAATTCTGTAAATTCGCATAATCTATAATAACTTGTATAACCCTAACGTGAGTCCGCAGGGAACTGACCCGTGTATAGAACAGGAGTCAGTTTGTCAACTTAGGGTTTAGTGAGTTCGGATTTAAGATGATCCACATTTTTTACAGGCGTGGGGTCGATGCCGTTCAGTATCGCTAGATAAAAACTCGTAAAATCGCCTATGTATATAAGCGAGAATAAACGCGCCAAAAGACCAGGATCTTTTCTTTCAAACTCAAATATATCTGCGCCTGATTTTTTTATAATATCCTTTGATATCTCTATGCGTTTCTTTGTCCTCGCGTGGTCGTTCTTGTCCCTGAGCATTATGACATTAGATTTTTTTAAAAGTTCTTTTGGAAACTCCCAGCCAACGATCTCGTTATGATTCATCTCGGGGAGGACATGGCTGGATGAAAGCGCCTTTGAATTCTCGGCGATCTGGCCCCTCCACCTGACGCTGACCGCCTCAGTGGTGTCACTCGTACCGTATATTACACAATGTTTCCCGATCAACCTGCTGGCGAGCTGTTTTGATATATTTTTATCCAACGCCACATCAATACCGATTTCCCTGTCTCTCAACTCTGCCAAAGCCAGGGAAGCCGCATTGACCTCGGCCTCTTTATCTTTAATAAATCCTAACCCGGCAAGCACCGCGAGGACAGCGACCGACATATAGCCGACTGCTGTGCGCGGAGGAAATCCCTTTGGAATAACAATGTGTTTAAACCCGTTTCTTTCTGAAAGCTCTTTTAATTTTCCTCCGGAGCCCATTGTGATTATACGCGCGCCTCTCTTTAATCCGTCCTCAAAAGAAGAAAGCGTCTCTTCCGTGTTCCCGGAATAACTAGCGCAAAATAAAAGCGTGTCTTTCCTGACAAAATCAGGCAGCGTATAATTGCGGCTCACTACCACAGGCAGCTTCAGTTCACTCTGCAGATAAATCCTCACAATGTCCGCGCCAATAGCAGACCCGCCCAGTCCGGCAAACACGATACTGGTGAAGTTCCCCTCTATCTTTGATATGCCAGCCGCCTTTCCAATGGCATGCGCCTCTTTGCACTGCTCAGGCAGTCCTTCAATAAGCTTCAGCATGTTTGACGCATCTAATTTCGCAACGAGTTCACGGTTATCTAACTTGTTCACTTAATATCCCTTCTCATTTTTTTCAGCACCGGCACGAGCTCGTCCAGTTTCTTATTGGCAAATTCCTCGACCTCTTCGCCTGTTGTAAGCGTCAATGCCTCTTTAGCAATTTTTTTCGCGTCTTTGAATCTTACATTTCTTATAATATATTTCATCTCAGGGATGACCACAGGGCTCATGCTAAACTCGTCCAGACCCAATCCCAGCAACAGCATGGCAAAACCAGGTTCACCTGCCATTTCACCGCACATCCCGACCCATATCTTTGAATGGTGCCCGGCGTCGATTATATTTTTTATGAGTCTTAGCACCGCGGGATGTGTCGGCTTATAAAGATACGCTATCTTTTCATTCACCCTGTCCACGGCCAGTGAATATTGTATAAGGTCATTTGTCCCGATGCTGAAGAAATCCACTTCTTTAGCCAATATATCGCAGGTCAATGCGGCAGACGGTATCTCTATCATAGCCCCGATCTCGATATCCTTTTTAAACTTTACTTTTTTCGCGGCCAGCTCTTTCTTTGCCTCATTCAGAAGGGCGATCGCCTGTCTCAGCTCCCCTACGCCTGATATCATCGGAAACATTACCTTGACGTTACCGAACGCGCTGGCGCGCAATATCGCGCGCAGCTGCGCCTTGAATATTTCCGGTCTCGCAAGACAAAATCTTATAGCTCGCCATCCCAAAAACGGGTTCATCTCGTGCGGCACCTCGAGCTGCGACAAAAACTTATCACCACCCAGATCAAGCGTGCGCACGACAACCGGATCCCTGGAAATCTTTGTCACCACTTTCTTATACGCCTCGAACTGCTCATCTTCGTCCGGCAGGTCGCGCCTGTTCATGTACAGATACTCTGTGCGATAAAGCCCTATGCCTTCTGCGCCGTGAGAAATAACAGCGTCAAGCTCCTCGGGCAATTCTATATTCGCGGAGACCTCTATCTTGCGGCCATCCAGTGTCCTGGCAGGCTCGTCTTTGAAATCGATAAGCGTCTTTCCGAATTTTACAAACTGCTGGCGTCGCGCCTGGTATTTTTTTAGCGTAGCCTTGTCAGGGTTCAGAATTGCCACGCCCTCTGCGCCATCCACTATAAGCATGTCGCCGGCCTTTATCTTCTTCGTAGCTGTCTCAAGACCTACCACAGCGGGTATCTCAAGAGACTTTGCCATAATGGCCGTGTGCGAGGTGCGTCCACCTATATCAGTCACAAACCCCATGACATTTTTCTTGTGCATGGTGGCCGTATCAGAGGGCGAAAGATCATAAGCGACTACTATGACCCTTTGCTTCAGGTTACTTAATGACTTTTCCTTTGCGCCCAAAAGATTCCTCAGTATCCTCTTGCCGACATCATCTATATCGCTGATCCTTTCCTTGAGATACTCGTCGTTCATCTTTGAAAAGACCTTTATGTATTTATCCAGGACTTTTGTAAACACGTGCTCGACGCATTTATGCTCTTTCTTGAGTCCGTCTATTACCTCTTCTATGAGCATCCTGTCTTCCAGGACCAGGAGATGCGCGTTGAATATCTCCGCGTGATGAGAGCCCATCTCCTTTGTTATCTTTTTCTGTATATCCAGTATCTCCGAGCGCGTCTTTATAAGCGCCTCTTCAAAGCGCGCTATCTCTTTAGGCACAGCCTCCTGCTTGATATTTTTCTCAGACACGATTATGCGCCTGGCGTCAAACAAAAACGCCTTGCCTATGGATATGCCAGGTGAAGCTGGTATGCCTTTTAATATCATCCTATGTTCTCCCCGGAGATTATCTTCTCTAGTTCCGCCATTGCCTCTTTCGCGTCTGGGCCGTCTACCTTTAGACGTATAGAGCTTTCCTTTTCAGCAGCCAGTGTCAGGAGTCCCATGATAGATTTACCATTGACCTCCTGCCTGCCCTTCCTGACCAGGACATCGCTCTCGTACTTATTCGCTATCTGCACAAAGAGCGCCGCCGGCCTCGCGTGAAGTCCCTGCTCATTTTTTATAATTAATTTTTTCTCTACCAGCATGATCTATCGTTTTTACTAGTGATGGCCGTTTTTGCCTTTTGCCTTCATGGCAAGGTCCATGATGATCTTTGATAGCTTTCCAGCGTCATGCCTTACATAATCATGGGTATTTATTATATCCTCTTCTGTGACGCTGTACCCTTTCTCGATCACCTTGTCTGAATCAGCCAGGACCGGGTACGCGTTTTCCTCTTCGTATTTTTTCAAAAGTTCAGGCGGCACAACGCCTGTATTGACTATGCAGCTGTTGACGATATCGGGTCTTGTATGCGTGATGATCGTATTCAAATGGTCGAATGCCGTGTAGTTATCTGTCTCGCCTGGCTGCGTCATCACATTACACACGTAGACCTTTGGCGCTCTTGAAAGCGCTATCCTGTCAGCTATGCCGCTTACTAGAAGATTCGGTATAACGCTCGTATATAAACTGCCAGGGCCCAGGATTATTATGTCTGCCTCGTCTATTGCCTCAAACGACTCTTTACTGGCCTTGCAATTTACAGGGTCTAAAATCACGCGGCGTATAGGAAAAGCGTGCTCCACTATCTTTGTCTCGCCTTTTGTCTTCTGGCCGTTTTGATGCTCCGCGACCAGCTGGACCTTGTCAAATGTGGACGGGATGACCCTGCCCCTGATGGCAAGGACTTTGCTCGATTCCTTTATTGCCTTTTCAAAATCCCCCGTAACCTTGGACATCG
>CAZBAQ010000026.1:0-9247 GCA_964489855.1 uncultured Planctomycetia bacterium
ATTGGCATCCTTAGCGATTTGGGAAAGTTCCTCTTTGATATGTTCAAGGATATCATCCACCGGAGCAGTGCCGAAACCCTGCCTGTGAAGTTTGGCTTGTTGAGCCTTGCCCCATTCATCCAGTTCCTTATTTTTTTCAAAGACTTCTCTCTGCTGTGCGGTTAATGTGTTATATACTAATTCTTTTGTATCCTGGGGGGTCAAAGGCGGGTATTCGTCTAATGTTACTAATCCCCCATCGATCCTGAGCTGTGGCGACAGACCTACTGTTATATGAAGGTCTGACGCCTTTTTTTCAACCATCAGGTTCAGCAGGTCTTTTAGCTGCATGGGGGATTTATTTTATGGCTCTTTCTGCACAGTACCATCAGTAAACCTTCCTACTATAGTGCCTTTTTTCTGGATAGTATATAGATCATCCTGATAGGTGCTGGAAGCGCTCTTGGCCCCAGCGCCTCCCCTTACTGCCTTGGCAGTAAAATCATCCGTCAGGGTGTCTGCGCTTGAAGAAGCCTCGTAATAAAAATAACGATCCTCCTGATCATTGGGGCTCTCTATATTTAAGGTGTTGAGAGAATTTGTAAAGGTGTTGTTTTCCAGGAAATATATCTTTTGGCCGGTCCTGATAAGATTAAGATTGCTGGTTGCCTCGCCCACCTTTGCCTTTTCCAGGGTCTTTACAAGCATTGGAAGCGCCAGGACAGCAAGTATTGCAACTATTATGACTACGACCAATAACTCTGTAAGAGTGAAACCTTTTCTACACGAAAGATTTCTCATATTGAAGAGATCAATCAGGAAGCCCTGTTCCTCCCAGATTAGCACTCTTATAAAGCGCTCCTGTATTATTATCTGTCTGCACCCACCAGACATTATAAGTATCCCCGCCTGCGGTGCGAGTTGCCGTAACAGTATATGCCCGCTCTGCCCCTGCTCCACTAAGACCTGAGATGGCGTAGCTATAAAGCTTGTTCGTTACATCATTTGGATTACCTATATCCAGGGTGCACGCGCCGCTAGCAGGAAGCGTCGCGCCTGTTAGATCAAAATCATTCTCATAATAATACCTATCTATACTGACCCGGATAGATCCTATATTCGTAACTGCTTCAGCAGCCCTGGCTTTCTCAAGCGTCTTTATATACTGGGGCAAGGCGATTGATGCAAGCACACCTATGATAATAACCACTATAAGCATTTCTAAAAGAGTAAAACCTCTTTTTGTCATAATACCGCCTCCCTATTCAGATAAGGTCTTTACTGTATAATGAATTCCCAATTCCCACTTATCGTGCCGTTTGTATCCATTGTTATTGTTTGACCATCACGGGTCCCGCCAGACCTTGTAGCAGTAGCAAGGTATTTTGAGGAATTAGCATTCACTGTGTCTATGCTAAAAGTCCAGTATCGATTTGTCAAACTTATATCAAGATCAGTAACATTAGGTGTGTACGCTTCGTTTTCAGCATAATATATCTTCTCCGCTGTCTGTACATGACCAAGGCCTGCCCTTGCCTCGCCGCCCTTTGCCTTTTCAATCGATGTTGCAAACTGAGGTATTCCTATAGCAGCAAGAATACCTATGATTATGACGACTATCAAGACCTCTACCAGTGTAAAACCTTTCCTACCCATACCACCCTCCTTTTGTTTTTTCTTAACTAAAATTATACATTATAATTCCGTTATGTCAAATAATTTCATCTATATTAACCAGACATCTTTATAGCGCTGGATATACTGAATATAGGCATAAACATAGCTATGACCAGGACACCCACTACAAAACCCATAAAAACCAGGACCAGAGGTTCGAACATCGTGGTAAGCCGCGTTATAAATGTATTTACGCGTTCTTTATAGAATGATGATACCCTGTCAAGCATCTTGGCCAGTTCTCCTATCTCTTCCCCCACGCCTACCATCTGGACGACAAGCGGCGAGAATAGCGCGCTATTCTCCATGGCATGGGCCATGCCTTTACCGTCCCTTACAGAGACCTTCACGTCCCTCAAGGCCTGCTCCATTATCTTGTTGCCTGCCGTCTTCTCAGCTATCTCTAGCGCGTGCAGTATAGGCACTCCACTTTTAATAAGGGTACCAAGCCCGCTCGCAAATCTCTCTGTAGATATCTCGAGCATCAACGGCCCTATCATGGGTAATTTAATCTTGAGCGAATCAAACTGCAATCTGCCTGTCTCTGTGGACACGTATTTTTTTAAGCCTAAGAACAATGTCACGCAGGATCCCAAAAAGACAAGAAAATATTTTCTTGCAATATCGCTTATGGCAACGACTATCTGTGTAAGCAAAGGCAGCTCGACATTGAAACCAGTGAATATCTCTGTAAACACAGGGATAATCTTGAGTAAAAATATTGCCATGGCTCCTGTCGCGACGCAAATGAGTATTATCGGATAGATCATTGCAGATACTATCTTTTTCCTTAATTCAGCGCTTTCCTCTAAATATGCCGCGAGCTGCTCGAGACTGGCAGGCAGGTGTCCACTGGCCTCGCCTGTCTCCACCAGGTGGATCCAAAAATCAGAAAATACCTTGGAATGCTTCTTTAACGCGTTTTGGAAGGTGTAGCCGCCTTCAACATCTTTTTTTATCGCCTCCACAGCGTACAATAATACCTGGGACTCTATCTGCTTGCACAATATATCCAGACTCTTTATAAGCGTTACGCCTGAACTTAAAAGCGTAGCCATTTCTTTGGAAAACATTATAAGGTCCTGCATCTTGACGCCTCTGTGATACTTCCTGCGGATCTTTTTCGCGCGTTTTGCTTCAGCGGCGCGGCCAACAGACACGATAAAAAGACCCCTTGCCTGTAGGGAATTTACGACCTCCTCCTGAGTCATAGACTCCATAGTCTCTTCAATGAGTTTGCCGGATTTGTCTCTTGCTATGTATTTAAAAAAGGGCATGTTTATATCTCTCCTGCCATTATGATACTCAGCACCTCTTCCATACTCGTGATCCCTTCTTCCACCTTTTTGATCCCGCTATCGACGAGCGAGTGTATACCTGTCTCACGGACTACTTTTTTTATCTCGCCCAGATTCGCGCCTTTTGAAATCATTTCCCTTAATCTATCATCTACCAATACTATCTCGTATATCGCAACACGACCTCTATATCCTGTATGATTGCACGCAGGGCAGCCCTTTGGTTTATATAAGAGGTCCTGCTTTATCTTGAAATCCCGCGTGAGGTTCGGCGTTGTCTCATATGCCTCTTTGCACTCAGGGCAAAGTCTTCGGACAAGACGCTGCGCCCCGACAAGTATAATAGAAGAGCTTATCAGGTACGGTTCTATGCCTATATCCATAAGCCTTGATATGGCGCTGGGCGCGTCATTTGTATGCAAGGTGCTCAATACCAGATGTCCTGTAAGAGACGCGCGTATGCATATCTGCCCTGTCTCAAGGTCCCTGACCTCTCCGACCATTATGATATCAGGGTCCTGCCTCAGGAACGCCCTTAACGCATTAGCAAATGTCAGGCCAATGCCTGGTTTTATCTGTATCTGGTTTATACCTTCAAGTCTATACTCTACAGGATCCTCTACTGTCGAGATATTTTTACGCGGACTCTTCATCTCATTGAGCGCCGCATAGAGTGTTGTCGTTTTTCCGCTTCCTGTAGGTCCTGTGATCAGTACCAAACCATGCGGGCTGAATATCGCCTTTCTGAAATCCTCTAGTTCCTGCGGCTCGAAACCGAGCTGGCCCAGATCCAGAGGCGTGGCTGTCTTGTCAAGTATCCTCATCACTACCTTTTCGCCATAAATGGCGGGCACGGTGGAGACACGGATATCAACGGCCTTTTTCTCGACCCTCACTAAAAACGCGCCGTCCTGGGGAAGCCGCCTTTCTGCTATGTCAAGATTTGACAATATCTTTATCCTGGATATGATAGCCGGCAGGAGGTGTCTTGCAGGAGGCGGTATCTCGTAAAGCACGCCGTCTATTCTGTATCTTATGCATATCTTTTCCCTGAACGGCTCTATATGTATATCACTGACCCTGTCTTTTATCGCCTGCATCAACAATAGATCCACGAGTTTTACCACAGGCGCTTCTTCTGCGCGCGCAATAAGTTCGTCAAGGCTCAGGTTCTGGTCTTCAGCCTGTTTTTCTGCCTTGAATTCCTCGATTTCGTACGAATCGCTTATCGCGCCTTTCAGCAGATCCTCTCTTCCGTAGAATTCATCCATTGCCCTCTGAAGATCTGATTTTGTAGCTATGATAGGATTTATCTCGCAGCCTGTCATGTGTCTCAGGCTGTCTATGGTGATCAGATCCAGCGGATCCGCAAATGCGACTGTGAGGGAATTAAGGTGTTTTGAAATCGGGAGCAGCGTGTGTTTACGGGAGTATTCCTCCGGCACCAGTTTCTCAAGGGCCTGATCCAGTGCTGGCTTTAAAAGGCCTTTGGAATAAGAGGTATAAGGAATGGATAGTTGCTTTGCCAGGGCAACCACGATATCCTTTTCTGAAACAAGGCCGAGGTTCACCAGGACTTCACCGAGTTTAACCCCTTCTTTTTTCTGGACCTCGATGGCCTTTTTCAGTTCTTCCTCAGTAATAACCTTTTCGTTCAGTAATATCTTGCCTAATTTATCTTTTGATTTCTTCATCTCACCCTTCTAATCTGACAAACTAGACACACACGTTTTGTCAGATTAGCCGTCCTGCCCCAACAGATCCAGTATTGTCTTGATCTCTTTCTCTCTTACTGCCTTTGGTTTTTCCTGTTCGCGTTCAGAGATATTAGCCAGGGTATATTCATTATCGTCTATGATTCGAGGAGTAATAAATATCAGAAGTTCTCTATCTAATTTGTCAGTCTCTTTATAGCGAAATGCGCCGCCTAAAAGCGGCAGGTCCCCCAGAAACGGCACCTTATTAAAGCCATAGCTGTCTTCTTTGGATATTAAACCCCCTATTACAATAGTCTCGCCGTTCCTGACCCTGACCGTTGTCTTGGTGCTTCTTTTTTGAGGATCCACGAATTTCTCGCTGCCAGACGTAAAGTAACTCGATAACACAGGTACTATTACCTCAGGTTCTATATGCATGGTGATGTACCCGTCTTTATTTATCTGCGGGGTGACTTCAAGGGTTATGCCTGTATCTATCCTCTCTGCTGAAGTCGTAGTCTGGGCTGCACCTGAATCACCGCCTGTCGTGGTAGTAACACTGGCAACAGCAGTCTCGGATGTAAGCTCTATCAATGCAGTCTCATTGTTCAAGGTAAGCACCTTTGGCCTTGCAAGGATCTTGGTATCGGTATTGCTAAGGAGGGCTTTTAACGTAGCTGTCATGCTGGTCAGGCTGACTGACCCTGGTGATGAGATCCCTTCTCCCGAACTATTATCCTTGCCAAATTTACCTCTTAATGGCCATATCGTATTATGCGCAGGGCCTGTGTATAAACCAAATGTCCCTGACCAGCTCACGCCCAGATCATTTGCAACAGTCGTGGAGGTCTCTAATATCTCCGCCTCTATCATGACCTGGGGCGACCTGATATCCAGGCGTGAAAGCACGTCCTCTATTATAACGAACTGGCTTGGCACGTCTGTAATAATAAGCGAGTTTGACCTTTTATCCGCTATCACCTTGCCATTTTCAGAAACTACCCCCTCTAGAACTATCAGTATTTCCGCTGTTTCCTCTGTTGTCGTAGATCCTTCCTCTGTAGGAGGCGGTATCAGTTGGGCATATTTTAATTCATATATCTTTGTAAGTGTCTCGATCTTCGGGGCGCCGGATTCCTTTACTATAAATATGGAGCTGCCCGGCTTCTGCTCGTAGACAAGGTTATTCGCGTTCATGATATGATTCAACGCGTCTTCCACTGTAACCCCGTCAAAATAAATAGTGACAGTCCTGTCCTGCACATTCTGGCTCGCGACAAAATTCAGGCCAGACTGCTGGGAGAATATCTTCAGGACAGTCTTCAGGTTTGCGTCCTGAAAATCCATAGAGATCGAGTTGCCAGGGCTCGGCCCTGCTACCCCGCTGGACGCTGCAGACGTCCCATTTGACGTTATTGCCATTGAAGGCACAGCTATAAAAACACCGAACACCAGAGCTACCAATAATCTTATTATCTTCATCTTTAACCTCCTTTTATTTTGGCTTTACGATAAATTGCTTTCCCTTATATTTTAAATATATACCGTTCCGGGCAATGTCCTCGATCAGGATATTGTCTATGCCTTCGCCCGCCTTTATCTCTATTGCCTCGCCTTTGTCATATACCTTGTTATTAATGATCACCTGCGGCCTTATACTGCTCCAGACCATTCCCTGAAAAGTCATTGAGGGCAGAGTAATATCCTCGCCTGCATCTGTCGCATCCACTTCCTCAAAAGGGCTTTTAAATGGGGTCCTATCTGTCTTGGTCGCGTACTTAGTGCCCTCTTCCGCTTTTGGCACCTTTGCCTCCAGGATATCTACCTCCGCCCACTTTTCATTAAACTGTTTCCTGGTAAAGACCTCGTCATCCGGGGCCTTTTTTTTAAATTTAAACACCCCTATAAAAAGCGCCACCAGCACAAGCGCGCCCACAGCTATATATTCCATTTGTTGTCTTTTAGGGTCTTTCTCAGCCATATTTATTCCTTTAACACGAACGTGCTTATAATGATGCTGGCACTAGCGTCAAACGCTGAAAAATCTGATTCTTCTTCCTTAAAATCCTCTCCTAGATCAAGCCGCTTTACTTTGATATCTTCCACCCTTAAGAATTTCCCTGACGATTCAACGCTTGCTATAAATTTTCCAAGCTGATGATAATCCGAAATAGTATCAAGTGTGACGTACAATTTGGTGTAAGGACCCCTGTCTTCCGGCGAACCGGGTTTGATGGATGACACCTCTATCTTTTCCTTTGCTGCCATGTTAGAGACCTCGTTCAAAAGCCATGAGATCCCTCTTCCATCAGGCACCCTGTCTTCATAAACCTTGAGGTGCTTGTCCAGCGCCCTCACTGTCCCGAGAAGCGCATTCCTGTCTCTTTCGTTCAGTATGTTGGCGCGCAGGGATTTACGGTTATTCAAAAACGGTACAAAAATCAAAAACGCGCCTACAGCAAGCGTGACCAGGACTACTATCGCGCTCACGATAATAGATTTATTCGGTTTTTTCTTCTCTCTCTTTTTCATATCTTAAGGCCCTGTAAATACGATCTCGAAACTCGCGATCTTTTCCCCGTACAGTTCTGCCCTCTCGACAGAAACAATATCAGCCTTTTTCATACCCTTTTCTATCAGGCCGCTTTCCTTCAGATCTACCAGAAAATTATTGATAACGTCTGTCTCGTTCGTGCCCTTATCTATAAGATAATAACCCTTTATACTAAGCCGCCTGGTGATCTTGGAGATATCCCTGTCACTTACCTCTTCTTTGAAGTCTACGTCCGTCAACCATATATTATCAGGCACGACTTCCGCAAGACCGACCATGCGATCCGTAAAATATGTCCTGGTACCTATGACATTTTCCAAAAGACTTTTTCTTGCGGTCATCTTGTTCTTCATCCTCTCCAACGACTCTATGGAATCATCCTTTATGCTGATGCCTACCTTTGGCCTCTCGGACAAGGTGCGATCAAACTCCTTTGCCAGAGGTACTATGCCCCTCATGCACACAAGCTTTAACACTATCAACAAAAATATCGCGGCAGAGGCCTCTAGGAAAAGCGTTCTTAAAAATATCTCCTTTGATTTGTAGGCCAGCACCTTTTCTTTCCACAGGTTCACGTCTATAGAAGCCTCTGACAGGTCGCGCAGCGCCAGGCCAAACGCGATGGCAAGTCTTGGCGGGACCACGCCCTTGCCGGCCTTTGTCCCGCCCATGTTTCTAATCCTTATGCCCCTCAGAGGATCTCCCACCTCTATGGATATCTGCAGTTCCTTCCCCACTATCTCGTGCCAGTTCTCAAGAGGGAGACTAGAATAGATGATTATTTTATCTATCACCTCTGAAGGAAATTGTTTTTCATAAAAATCAAAGGAGAGTTTTATCTCGGAAAGGAGCTTCTCGAATATGGGTTCGAGCGATTTGTCTTGGCTATCGCCTTCGTCCAGCGTTATATCCCTGATTATATAAGGTACGCCGTTTCTGAGAATATTTATATTGGCATTTTTTGAATCTATATTAACGATGGCTGTATTTACCTTGTTGTTTATCTGCCCGGCTGCGTTAAAGGCCCTCACGAGACTGAAAGGCGCGGGCTCTATGATCATTGGCTTTACGCCTGCCTTTTCAAGTAAGATCACAAAGTCGGATACAGTCTTTTTCTTGACCGCGACAAACACCACGTCCATGTTAGTGCTTGAAGACGGGCCTTTTGTTACCTGATAATCCGAGGCGACATCTTCCATGCGGAAAGGTATGTAGCGCTTTGCCTCAAACTCGATCGCTGAGGCCCATTCCTTTGTCGGTATCTTCGGCATCTGGAAATAACGCACCATTGTCTCTTCGCTGGAAATAGCGCTCACGACATTTGCCTGCTTCACATTATTTTCTTTAAAGACCCTCTTTATAGCTTCTATTATATATTCATCCTTGGTCTTTTTTGTTTCCTGTTTAGGCGCGCTTGTCTCAGCCGCAGCAATATCTGTAGACTCGGGCAAGATCTGCTGCGCTTCTTTTTTGGGATATATATAAGTCTGCCCGAATTTAACAAGTCTCGGGCCCTGCAATGTCCCTTTAAGCACAACAAGGTCTACCGTATCGTTTCCGACATGTAAACCTACAACCTGTTTTCCGATAGAGAACATGTTTTTACCCATAAAATCCTTATTTTACCTTGCTCTTGGCCTCTGTCATATTAGAACGCAGCCATTTATCAATTGAACTCCTATCAAACCTCCATACATGCCCCACCTTTATACCTGAGATCTTTTTCTGGTGAAGCCAATTGTAAATAGTCTGCTTCTCAAGCTTCAAATACCTGGCCAATTCATCAGTATCCATCAATCTAGACATTTATAACACCCCCTAATAGACTTACCTAGAGTTAGGTGAAATCAAATATACCATAAGGAACTTACTTTGTCAAGGTAAGGGGGATTGGAAGTGCACAAGCGCATAAGCGCATAAGTGCATAAGTGATTGGTATATATAGAGTTGTAAATTTTAGAAATTTTGGCTGCTGATACTAAAAAACTGTGACTTTCGGGTAGTCGACCTTGGATTTCACCACATAGTCGCCTGGATCGTCA
>CAZBAQ010000027.1:0-9231 GCA_964489855.1 uncultured Planctomycetia bacterium
TTGGGAAGCGAATTTATATGTTACCTAACTATTCAAATAATACATTTTTTTAGAGTTTTTTGAGGCAGAGGGTGGCGTTGTGACCGCCAAAGCCGAGGGAATTAGAGAGCACGATATTGACCTGGGCCTTGCGGGCCTTATTAGGCACATAGTCGAGATCGCAGTCAGGATCAGGGATCTCGTAGTTGATGGTGGGCGGGATTATGCCTTTCTGTATGACCTGGCAACATGCGACAAATTCCACACCTCCTGCTGCCCCGAGAAGATGCCCTGTCATTGATTTTGTGGATGAAACCGCGAGTTTTTTGGCGTGGCTACCGAACAGGTTCTTTATCGCCAATGTCTCGACTTTGTCATTAAGAATCGTGGATGTGCCGTGCGCGTTTATATAGTCTACTTTTTCCGGTTTTATATTCGCGTCTTTTATCGCGACTTCCATGCATCTGGCAGGACCTTTAGCTGAAGGGTCAGGTGCTGTCATGTGGTATCCATCACCGCTCATGCCAAAACCGACCACCTCAGCGTAAATCCTAGCGCCTCTTTTTTTCGCGTGTTTGAACTCTTCCAGTATCACGATTCCAGCGCCTTCTGCCATGATAAAACCGTCTCTATTCTTATCAAATGGCCGGCTCGCCCGCTCTGGCTCGTCATTTCTGATGGAAAGCGCCTTTAAAGCGCAAAAACCGCCCACGCCAAGAGCTGTAATGCAGCTCTCTGTGCCGCCTGTTATCATTACATCTGCTTCGCCATTTTGAATGATCCTGAACGCAGCGCCAATAGCATGCGAACCTGCTGCGCATGCGGTCGTGGTGCAGGAATTTGGGCCCTTGACCTTGAACATTATTGATATGTGGCCGGACGCCATGTTGACAATAAGCATCGGTATCAGAAAAGGTGTTATTTTGGAGGGTCCTTTTTCTAAAATCACCTTGTACTGCTCCTCTATTATCCTTAAACTTCCGATTCCAGAGCCTACGAGCACGCCTATATTAAAGGGATCCTCTTTTTCTATCTCAAGCCCTGCGTCATCAACCGCTTCTTTAGCGGCAGTAACCGCGAACTGGACAAACTTCTCCATTCGCCTTAATTCTTTTTTAGGGATGAACGGGGCAGGCGTGAAATTCTTTACCTCTCCTGCTATGCGCGAGGTGTAATCCCTGCAGTCAAAGCTGGTGAGCGGACCAACTCCGTTCTTCCCATTTATAAGAGAAGTCCAGAATTCATCCTTATTATTGCCTACGGGCGAAATCACGCCCAATCCTGTAACTACTACTCTTCTTTTCATAATCAAAAAAGGGTTAGAAGAGAATTAAGCTTACGTCTTATGCTCTTCTAACCCCTTCGCATAACTCTGGTAAAATTATTATTTCTTGTCTGATTTTTCTTCTATGTACTTAATAGCGTCGCCTACAGTAGTGATCTTCTCAGCGTCCTCGTCAGGGATCTCTGTGCCGAATTCCTCTTCGAGCGCCATCACGAGCTCCACTGTGTCAAGAGAATCCGCGCCAAGATCATCAATAAAAGACGCCTCTGGAGTCACTTCTTCCGGCTTTACGCCAAGCTGCTCTGCTATTATTGATTTTACTTTTTCTGATACTGCCATTTTACGCCCTCCTTTTATTACATCAACATGCCGCCGTCAATTTGTATTACCTGACCAGTTATATATGAAGAGTCCTCGCTCGAAAGAAATAACACCAAGTCTGCCACGTCTTTCGGCTCTCCGAATCTGCCAAGCGGTATAGCTGAAAGCATTTTCTTCTGGATATCCTCCGGCAATCTGGCTGTCATCTCTGTCCTGATAAAACCCGGCGCTATCGCGTTCACGCAAATGCCGCGAGGGGCCAGTTCTTTTGCCACGCTCTTCGTAAGAGCTATTATACCTGCCTTTGAAGCCGCGTAATTCGCCTGGCCAGCATTGCCCATTATACCAATGATCGAGGCAAGATTCACGATCTTGCCGAAACGCTGCTTCAGCATGACCTTTGAGACGATCTTTGTGCACAAAAATGTGCCTTTTAGATTGACCGCTATCACCTTATCCCAGTCTTCCTCTGACATCCTGAGGATAAGATTGTCTTTGGTTATGCCAGCATTGTTTATAAGTATATCTAATTTCTTATATTTGTCAAGAATTTTATCCACCATATCCTGCACGCTTCCGGAATCAGTGACATCTGCCTTTAAGGCAATACACTCCCTGCCCAGACCTTTGATCTGGCTGGCAGTCTGCTCTGCCTCTTCAAGATTGATATCGCACAGGGCTATGTCTGCCCCTGACCTTGCAAGAACGAGTGCGATCTCCTTGCCAATGCCTCTCGCGCCTCCGGTTACCATAGCTACCTTGCCTTCTAATGTTACCTCGCACATAATAAACTCCTTATCTGTTTAAGGCTAAGCCTTGAACAGAAGTCTTAATTCTTAAACTTCCGCACTACTAATGCTGAATTTTTGCCCCCGAACCCAAATGAGTTCTTCAATAGTATATCAATATCCGCTTTTCTCGCCTTATTCGGCACATAATCAAGGTCACAGTCAGGATCAGGCGTCTCGTAGTTGATCGTGGGCGGAATCACACCTTCCTCTAAGGCGACCAGTGCGCCTATCAGCTCCACACTGCCTGCAGCGCCTATTAAATGTCCTATCATGGATTTGATAGAGCTCACGGCAAGCTTACTCGCATGAGCGCCAAATACTTCCTTGATAACGACCGTCTCATTTTTGTCATTCAAAGGCGTTGAGGTCCCGTGGGCGTTTATATATCCTACATCCGTTGGTTTTATATTTGCGTCCTTTAATGCGTGGGTTAGAGCCCTTATTGCCTGCCTGCCTGATGGCTCTGGCTTTGTCATATGATACGCGTCGCATGTCATGCCAAAACCAAGGACCTCGCCATAGATATGGGCATTCCTTTTTAGCGCGTGCTCCAGGTCTTCCAATATCAAAATGCCGGCGCCTTCACCCAGGACAAATCCGTCCCTATGTTTATCGAAAGGCCTTGAGGCTTTTTCAGGCGCGTCATTTCTTTTGGAGAGCGCCCGCAACACGCAGAACGCTCCGAATATAGGCGGGAAAAGCGGCGCGTCAGCGCCTCCCATGATGACTATGTCGAGTTCTCTGTTTCTAATAGTGTTAAATGCGTAGCCAATCGCGTCTGACGCAGACGAGCACGCGGTCGCTATGGAAAAACTCGGGCCGTTTATCCCTAATTCTATCGAAATCTGGCTCGCAGGCGCGTCTGGAAAAGAGGCAATAGCAGTAAAAGCATTTATCCTCATCGGACCTTTTTTGTTAAACACATCGTGTTCTTCCAGTATCTTGCCATGACCTGCCATTGCCGTGCCTATTGTGACACCCACGCGCTCGGGATCTTCTCTCTTTATGTCGAGCCTGGCGTCCTCCACTGCCATCTTTGCCGCTGAAACCGCAAGGTGCGAAACGCGGTCCATTCTTTTTAACTGCTTGAATGAAATAAATTCAGCAGGGTCAAAGTCTACCTCGCCTGCAAATTGCGCGGGAAACGGAGCGGGGTCAAAACGGGTAATGCGACGTATGCCGGATCGCCCCTGTTTCAAGGCATCCCAAAACGCGGCCTTACCTACCCCGTTCGGCGCGATCACACCCAATCCTGTTATCACGACTCTTCTCTTCCCTGCCATCACTTCCCCTCTCTAAATCCTGCATCTTTTCTATATTGTAAACCTTGAGGCTTGGATCTATCCTGCGTAAAAGACCCTTTAATACCTTGCCTGGTCCGATCTCGTAAAATGTGTCGACACCCTGACTGGCAATCCTTCTTATAGATTCTTCCCAGCGAACAGGGCTGAATAATTGCCTGACGAGATTTGCCTTTATCTCATCAGGCGATGTCTCATAGTCTGCTGTTACATTGCTGATGACCCTGATTTGAGGCGCTGAAAATCTGATCTTGTCTAATTCCAGCTTGAAAAGTTCTGCTGCTTCTTTCATTAATGAAGAATGGAAGCCGCCGCTCACATTTAGAGGTATAGTCCTTTTAGCGCCTTTTTCCGTGGCAAGCGCCATTGCCTTTTCTACAGACTCATTAGTTCCTGATATTACTATCTGGCCGGGGCAATTCAAATTTGCGATCTCAGCGCCGGTTTCTTTACAGGCAGGCTCCAGTTCTTTGAACGAAAGCCCGATAATCGAGGCCATACTGCCCGGGTTTTTCTGTGACGCCTGTTCCATCAGCTCGCCGCGTCTCTTCACGAGCTTCACGGCATCTGTAAAATCTATACTTTTAGCAGCAGCCAAAGAAGTTAATTCGCCAAGGCTCAATCCCGCGCATGCGGCTATTTCGTCGCTCGCTTTTAATGCGTGCAATGCCGCAATGCTCGCCACCAATATACACACCTGGCTATTGGCTGTCTGTGTTAATTCCTCGATAGGTCCTTCAAAACAAAGTCTCTTTATACCCATGCCGGGCAAGATCTTTTCTGCTTCATCAAAAATATTTTTGGACTCAGGGCAATTTTCGTATAGATCCTTGCCCATCCTAACATACTGCGCGCCCTGTCCTGGAAAAAGCCAGCCTATCTTCACCCTTACTCCTTATTTGACCCAGTATCATTCGCTTCGCTCATGTACGGGGCAGACAAATCGTGCGTGTCAAGATTGTCAGATTACCATTTTATTGCAACGGCGCCGTAGGTCAGGCCACCGCCAAACGCGACCAGCACTACGTTGTCGCCTTTTTTAATCTTCTCCTCTTTAGCAGCCTCGACCAACGCAACAGCAGTTGAAGCTGCTGACATATTGCCGTACTTTTCTATGTTCATAAAGATCTTTTTCTCAGGCACCCCTAATCTTTTTGCAACTGCCAGGAGTATCCTGATATTCGCCTGATGCGGTATAAAAAGACTTATGTCGTCCACTCCAAGGCCTGCCTTTTTAATGGCCTTGTTAGCGGCATCCACCATTATCCTTACAGCGATCTTAAAGACCTCGTTTCCCTCCATCTTAAGAAAATGCAGTCGGTCCTTAACAGTGTCCTCTGTCGCAGGCAATCTCGAACCCCCCGCAGGAACCCTTAAAAGATGCCCGCCCGAGCCGTCAGCACCCATAAAACTTGAAAGTATTTTTCTGTCTTTACTTCTGCCTACGACGCACGCGCCCGCGCCATCACCAAATAATACACAGGTATAACGATCATCCCAGTCAACAATGCTGCTAAGTTTTTCCGTCCCTATTACCAGGACATTCTTGTAAAGACCCATATTTATAAACTGCTGTGCCGTGACTATCGCAAATACAAAACCGCTGCACGCCGCGTTTATGTCAAATGCCGCGGCATTCTTAGCGCCTATTCTTTCCTGGATAATACAGGCAGTAGCAGGAAATGCCATATCTGGTGTTATTGTAGCCGTAATGATCAGATCGATATCCTCTGCGTTTAATCCCGCATCCTTAATCGCGAGCACGGCTGCCTCTGTGCCTAAATCGCTCGCAGCTACGTCCTTATCCGCGATCCTTCTCTCTTTAATGCCGGTGCGGGTAGTTATCCATTCGTCAGAGGTCTCCACCATCCTTTCCAGATCTTTATTTGTCAATTTTTTCTGAGGCAAATAACAGCCCAACCCCAATATCCCGGCTTCCTGCATTATTTCTCCCCCCCCTGTCGAACCTTTTCAATGATATGTTGATTTACGTTTTTAGTTATCTCTTCGCCAGCGACCCTGATGGCATTCTTTATCGCCTTTGCGTTTGAAGACCCGTGACATATTATACAGATGCCGTTGATCCCCAAAAGCGGGGCCCCGCCATATTCAGCATAATCCATCTTTTTCTTTAACGAACTGAAGGCGCCCCTGCCTAACACTGTGGAAAGTCTTGAAAGAAAACTGCTATTCATGGCCTTTTTAAGCATTTCCATAACAGCGTGAATTGTACTCTCTGAAACCTTTAACGCGACATTCCCCACCAGGCCATCGCAGATAATCACATCGCAATCACCTTTAAAAAGATCCCTGCCCTCGATATTTCCTATAAAATTCAATCCTGAAAGTTCTAGAAGTCCATACGTCTCTTTCAAAGGGCCCGTGCCCTTGGATTCTTCTTCACCAATATTCAAAAGCCCGACCCTTGGCTCTTTTTTATTGAATATATATTCCAGATAGGCGCTCCCCATTATCGCGTACTGCAAAAGATGCTTTGGTCTGGCATCTATATTCGCTCCGCCGTCGATCATAAGCGCCGTACCTTTCAGCGTGGGCATGATAACTCCTATGCCGGCCCTTTCTATGCCGGGCAAAAGCCTGCATTTGAGCGTGACCGCGCATACGGCTGCGCCCGTATTCCCGGCGCTGACTATCGCGTCCACCTTTTTTTCTTTTGCAAGATTTGCAAGCACTACTATAGAGGACTGTTTCTTTCTCCTGACACTGAGGACAGGCTGTTCGTGCATGCCTATGACCTCTGGTGCGTGAAGTATCGATATATTTTTCGGTACGGGTCCGTGCTTTTCGAGTTCTTTTTCTATTCGCTCTCTCTGTCCTACCAGAATGATCTCGTGTTTGAACTCCCGGGCTGCCTGTATAGCGCCCTCGATCTCCACTGCCGGAAAATTATCAGATCCCATTGCATCCAGCGCGATTCTCGTCATAACACATCCCTCTTTACCTTATCTGACAATCTTGACACGCACGATTTGTCAGATAAGCTATTTTTTCTCTTCCTTTTTCTTCTTCTTGATCTGCATAACCTGTTTGCCTTTGTAAAAACCGCACACGCCGCAGACCCTGTGCGGCAATTTCGGAGACTTACAATTCGGACACAAGGATATGCTCGGCACCTTTATCTTCTGCTCGCCCCTCCTCTTTCCCTGTCTTGAATTCGACCATCTTCGTTTTGGTAACGGCATTTCAAGAACCTCCCAAATTTTGTTTTTTAAAATTTGATCTCGAGCGACCATAGCCTTGCTTTTGGTCGCGAGGGACCTTACATTTTATTCCTTTTCGCATTCGCATTCTGCTACGTTTAGATTCTGACCGCAATTCGGGCAAAGCCCTTTGCAGTCAGGCTTGCACATGACCTTCATCGGAGAATCCAGGATCATCTCCTGTCTTATATCTTCGTCCACTGCCAGCACGTCGCCCGATTTAACTTCATAGTTTACATTAAAGGCTTTTTTGAATACATCTGTAAATTTAGCAAGGCAACGGCTGCACGTGTACTCGACTGGCGATTCCAAACTGACTTCTATGAAAACCTCGGCCCCGCTCTTCCTGATCTTTGCCTTTGCGTCGATAGATTCGCTAAAATTTACGCCTTGCGAATCCACGTCCAGCAACATCTTGGCAGGATCCAGCTTTTCAGCGAGATTCAAACCTTCTTCCGGTATGTTATCTACATTTATCTTCATAGCAATCCAAAAGTATCGCGGGCGATCATAAGTTCCTCGTCTGTGGCGATCGAAAGTACCCTGGTCCTCGACGGCACCACGCCCCTCGAGATCTCCTTCATAAGATCCGGCTGGTTCTCGCCTATGCCTCCTGTAAATACAACCGCGTCCACTCCGCCCATTATTCCTGTATATGCGCCAATGTATTTTTTTATCCTGCGCGCAAAGATATCAAACGCAAGCGCTGCCCTTTTATTGTTTTTTCTCTTTTTAATGATCTCACGCATGTCATTGCTTATGCCTGAGACACCTAAAAGCCCGCTTTTTTTATTCAAAAGTTCCATCACCCCGCACATATCCATTTTTTCTTTCTGCATTACATATGGGATTATCGCAGCGTCTATGTCTCCTGAGCGTGTGCCCATGACCAGGCCCTCCAGAGGAGTAAATCCCATGCTCGTATCCACTGCCCTGCCATTCTCAACAGCAGTCATGCTGCAGCCGTTTCCTAAATGGCACGTGATAAGCTTGACTGAGTCCAAAGATTTTTTCAAAATTCGCGCGGCCTGGCCTGCGACATACCTATGAGAAGTCCCGTGAAATCCGTATCTGCGGATCCTGTATTTTTCGTATAGCTCATACGGTATCGCATACAAATACGCGGCCTTGGACATTGTCTGGTAAAATGTGGTATCAAACACTGCCACGTGAGGCACGCCAGAGAGAAGTTTTCTGGATTCAGCTATCGTGAGAAGCGCTGGAGGATTGTGAAGAGGCGCGAGTTCGCTGAAATCCTTTATCGCCTTTACGACCTTGTCATCTATAAGCACAGATTCTTTAAACCTGTCCCCGCCGTGAACCACCCTGTGGCCAACCGCCTCTATCTTTGCGCTAATCTTTTTTAGTATAATCTTAAGCGCGTCTTTATGGTCCGGTATCTTTTCCCCTATTCTCTCTACCAGGCCTTTATCCAAAAGCCGCTCGCGAGTCCCGGATACATCAAAAACCTTATACTTTATGGACGAGCTTCCGCTATTTAATACGAGTATCTTCATCCTTGAGCTCTTATTGCCGTGACCGCGACCGAGTCCACGATATCCTGCGCCGAGCAACCGCGCGATAAATCGCTCGCAGGCTTCATGAGACCCTGCAGGATCGGCCCGATAGCATGCGCCTTTGCAAGCCGCTCTGTCAATTTATAAGCAATGTTGCCCGCGTCTAAATTCGGAAATATAAACACATTCGCCCTGCCTTTGATCCTGGAATCAGGGTCTTTTCTTTTAGCAACCTTCGGCACTACCGCGCAGTCGATCTGCACCTCGCCGTCAATCAAAAGATCCGGCGCTTTTTCCTTGATCAATTCAGTCGCCTTCCTGACCTTTTCGATACTCTTGCCAGCGCCGCCGCTTCCTTTTGTGGAATAGCTGAGCATCGCAACTCTCGGCTCGTCATCTAAAAGCCTTTTAGCCATTTCTGCCGAAGCTATTGCGATGTCGCGCAGCTGTTCAGCAGTGGGATCAGGAATAATACCTGCGTCAGCGTATATAAAAACTCCTTTTGAGCCGAAACTTTTGTCCGGCAAAATCAGGATGCTCGAGCTTGATATCGTCTGAGTACCTTTTGCCGGACCTATGCAATGGATAGCTGCCTTCGCGACATCGCGCGTGGTGGTTGAGGAGCCTGCCACAAAACCATCCGCGTCTCCTGAGCGCACTGCAAGCGCTGAGTAAAAAACAGGATTCTCCGTAATAAGCTTGCGTGCGTCTTCTTCTTTGATCTTTTTGTGCTTTCTGATCTCGCAGTAAAGCGCCATGTATTTTTCAAGCCTGTCGTATTTTCTATTGTCGATTATCCTGATTGACCTTAAATCA
>CAZBAQ010000028.1:0-9190 GCA_964489855.1 uncultured Planctomycetia bacterium
CTGCCTCAGGCCCGAATATCTCCACGACCCTGCCTCGCGGCACGCCGCCAATACCCAGCGCCAGATCCAGCGAGAGCGCACCTGTAGGGATCGCGTCCGCCTCTATCTTTACGTCCATGCCCAGCTTCATGATAGCGCCCTTGCCAAACTGTTTCTCTATCTGCGAAACCGCCATATCAAGCGCTTTTTCCCTGCCGCTCTTCACCGCATCCTTTACCGCAATTTTCTTCTCTTCCTTCTTTACCATAACACACCCCCTGTGTTTTTGATTATTATATAACCCTAACCCTTTGAAGTAAAGCAAATTATGGCATATCAACATCACCTCCCGCTATATCAGACACGCTACCCCTGTAAATTCTTTCAAAAAAAATTGATTATTGCGCAGATATTGCGTATAATATAAGCTATGGTAATCACAGCCCATGTAATATGCATAGGCAATGAGATCATGCTCGGGCATATCAATAACACCAATGCCCAGTATGCATCAAAAAATCTGTCAGACATCGGTATAAAAACCTTTAAGCAGATATCTATCCCGGACGATCCTGAGACGATCATCTCTACAATAAAAAATTCATTGCGCGCTGCGAATATTGTAGTTATCAGCGGCGGGCTCGGACCTACTGTTGACGACATAACGCTCGGCTGTATCTCCAAGGCGCTTGATAGAAAATTAATCTTTAACAATAAAGTCGCGGGCCACATAAAAGCGCATTTCATAAAACGTGGATTGAAAATGCCGAAAAACAATCTGCGGCAGGCGCTGGTCCCCGAGGACGCAAAATATATATTGAATGATATCGGGTCTGCGCCCGGTCTGATAATTACTGGTCGAGGCGTGACTGGTCGAGGCGAAACCTCGACCAGTTCATCCTTGGTCGAGGCGAAACCTCGACCAGTCTTAATTGCGCTGCCTGGTGTGCCATTCGAGCTTTACCCTATGTTTGAAAAAACTGTAATCCCTTACCTCATAAAAAGATTCCAGCCGGATAAAACAATACGCTCCCGCGTTATAAAAATAACAGGGCTTGCAGAATCAAAGGTCAATGAAAAGATCGAGGATATACTGAAGATCTCCGGCAATGTAGAGATGGGCATCTACCCGCACCCTGAAGAAATCACTGTAAAAATCACAGTGACTGAAAAAAGCAAGTCCAGGGCTGCCATTACAATAAAGAAAATAGAGAAAAAGATCAAATCGCGGCTCGGAAATTACATATTTGGCTATGATGACAATAGATTAGAGGAAGTCGCCGGTAAATTGCTTTTAAAAAAGAAAAAGACCCTGGCCATAGCTGAATCCTGTACAGGCGGGCTTCTGGCAAATAGAATCACTGATGTAGCTGGAAGCTCAAAGTATCTCCGGATGGGCGTCGTGACCTACAGCGATGAATCAAAAAACAGATTTTTAGGCGTGCCGCATGAGGCAATAAAAAAATACGGCGCTGTTTCAAAACAAGTAGCGACCTTAATGGCAAAAAACATCAGACTACTGGCCAATACCTCTATAGGCATTGGCATATCAGGTATTGCCGGTCCTCTAGGGGGCACAAAGAAAAAACCTGTCGGACTCATCTATATTGCGCTTTCAACAAAGAAAAATAGGATCTCTAAAGAATTCCGCTTCCTGGGACAACGAGATATAATAAAACACAAGGCCACGCAGGCAGCGCTGAACATGATAAGGACAAGTCTGTCCAAGGCTAAGCCTTAAACTTGGTCGAGGCGAAACCTCGACCAACTAGACATGGTCGAGGTTTCGCCTCGACCAACACATGATACGCGCATTTATCGCAGTAGAAATCGACCAACCAAATAAACAAAAACTCCTAAATCTGATCTCTGATCTTAAAAAAACCAATACCGATGTAAAATGGGCCAATGAAAATCAGATGCACCTGACATTGAAATTTCTCGGCAATATTGAAGAGGACCAAGTCAGGCAAATCTCCTGCGCATTAAAATCCACTGCGGATAATTTTGATGCGTTCAGCATCAACCTTACCACGGTAGGCGCGTTTCCAGACTTCAGGCGGCCGCGCGTTATCTAGATAGGCATTGATAAAGGCTCTGGAGAATTAAAAACTCTCGGCGCTAAAATAGAAACTGATCTGGAAAAGCTCGGTTTTGCCAAAGAAAAACGCGAGTTCAAGGCGCACCTCACTCTGGGAAGAGTCAGATCATTGAAAAATATAGAAAATCTTGGAAAAATTATTAATGAGGTCGGGTTTCAGGCAGGAAACAAGATCAGGATCGATAAGATCATTTTATTCCAGAGCACCCTCACACCAAAAGGCGCCATCTACACCAATTTGTCAGAACACCCTATAAACAATCTGTAATATCAGATTCGTATACACGCCGGCCAGGATGTCGTCCAGCATTATACCGAGACTACCGCTTAATCTTTCCACTGTCCTTATGGGCCTTGGCTTTACTATGTCGAAAAATCTAAAGAGCAAAAACGCCGCCACTATATAACCCATAGTCGGCGGCAAAAGATAGAGACTCACGAGCATCCCGGCGAATTCGTCTATTATTATCTCGCCGGAATCCTTGCCGCCAAAAAGTTGCTCAGCCCTCCCCGCTGTCAAAAGACCGAGCAAGATACATAAAATAATAGCTGCCCTCAGCAATAAAGGGTCAGCGCCTATAAAATAATACAAAAATAGCGCCGCAAAACTCCCCATGCTGCCTGGCGCAATCGGCAGATACCCGATATAAAAGACAGTCGCTATTAACCTGCAAAAAACGTTCATTTCTCTCCCGTAAAAATATACTTATTCCTTAACATAAAGGAAATGCCGGAAGTCAGGGTCATTGTTATACAGATCAACATAAGCACGTAAACCCCTTTTGCGTAATAGTCTATATAGCGGAATGAAAAACCAGAATCCCTGATTATCAGAAACAAAAGTATGGATAGTACTGCGACTATCTGAGATACGGTCTTGTGTTTACCCGTCACCTCTGCCGCAAGCACCTTTTTCTGCGAAAGTGCTAAAACCCTGATGCCAGTAATAACCAGCTCCCTTGCGATGATCACCATGACCATCCACGCAGGTATTATCTTCATTTCTACAAATGCCAGGAATCCGCCTAAAATCAAGACCTTATCAGCGATCGGATCCATTAGTTTGCCAAAATCCGTAATACTGCCGCTCCTCCTGGCGATCAGACCATCGTAATAGTCAGTTATCGACGCTGTTAAAAACACTGCGAGCGCTGTAAATTTAGCGCCCACGCCTCTTATAAACAGGCAAAATATAAATATGCCTGCCAAAACTATCCTGGAAACCGTCAACTTATTCGCAAGATTCATGTTTCTGTACGCTGAGGCGAAACCTCGACCAGTACTTGGTCGAGGTTTCGCCTCAGACAACCTCTCCTATCAAGTCATATTCGTATGTATCGTTTATCCTGACGTTGTAAAAATTGCCTATGCTTAAATCCCTGCCCTCTACATATACGCATCCGTCAACCTCTGGCGCGTCAAACTCGGTCCTCGCAATATAGCGGTCGTCTTCCTTTTCCTCTATCAATACCTTTAAAACCTTACCCTTGAATCTCTGGTTTACGCCGCGCGATACATCCTGCTGCAAGAGCATTGCCTGACTAAAACGCCTTTCTTTTTCCAACTCTCGTATCTGGCCTTTAAAACTATACGCCGGTGTCCCTTCCTCTCTAGAATACCTGAAAAGACCCAATCTTTCAAATCTAATCTCTTTAATAAAAGACAAAAGCTCCTGAAATTCCGCCTCTGTCTCTCCCGGGAATCCGACTATCAGCGAGGTACGCAACGCCACTCCGGAAATCTCGCCACGGATATATTTTATTAAATCAACGATATCCTTTTTCGTGGTTCTGCGGCCCATTTGTTTCAATACCCTATCGCTTACATGTTCGGCAGGTAAATCAATGTATTTACAGATATGCTCGCTGTCACGGATCACGTCTATCACATCTTTTTCCAGATTAGACGGGTGACAATATAAAATCCTGATCCAGTTTTCCTTTGAGATCTTATCCAGTTTTTTCAATAATTCAGCAAGGCGTTTTTTTTTGTATAGATCGATGCCGTAAAGCGATGTATCCTGGCCTACTAAAACTATTTCCTTTATGCCTTTTTCAACCAATCCCTCCGCCTCTTCCAGTATCGACTTCATACCCCTGCTCCTGTAGGGGCCCTTAATATCAGGAATGATGCAATACGTGCACCTATTCCTGCAGCCTTCCGAGATCTTGAGATACGCGTAATGTCCTGGAGTCAGGCTCGGCTCCCGCTCGCCAACACGTTTAAAATCCAAGACACCCCTGAATTCATCTATTTCTTTAAGTTCTTTTTTTAATTCCTTCCCGTATCTCTCGGGAAGACAGCCTGCCACAACGATCCTTTTAACATCCCCGTTCTTTTTCGCGTCTATTACCTTTAATATGGTGTCTATGGATTCTTTTTTCGCGTCTTCAATAAAGGCGCAGGTGTTGACGATCACTGTGTCAGCCTTTGCGGCTTCGTCCTGAAACACGAATCCCTTTTTTCTGAATTCAGAGACAATGACCTCTGAATCCACCAGGTTCCTCGGGCATCCCAGGCTTATTATACTGAACGTCTTTTCCATAAAAAAAGAGGGGCTCGCCCCCCCCTGCCTTATCTGACAATTTTGACACGCACGATTTGCCTGCCCCGAGCGAAGTCGAGGGGTCAGATTAGCGCTGTTCCTTTAATCCGTCTTTTGTGGCGATGAACGTTTTCTTTTCCCCTCTTTTGCCAGGCACGCCAAGATTTTTCCCGTTCAACTTCAGGTTCACGCCGCCGGCATTCCCCAGTTTTAATTCTATGGCCTTTTCTGCCTGCCAGCTGTCTTTTTCTTTTCTCCTCAATGTGCCCTTAAACAATGTCTTCTCATCGCTAACAACATGGAGCCATGTATTATAGCGCGCCTCTATTTCCAGCTCGACCATCTCCTTTTCAGGCTTTACCATTTCTACGACCGCGGGTGTTTTCTCTACTACCTTGACTGCTTTGGGCTTAACCTCGGATGCGGCCTGCGCCTGTTTTTCTGCAACGCGTGCCTTGTGTCTGGCCCGTGCATTTTTTGCAAATCTCGCCACCTGCGTAAAACTAAAAAGCGCCAGCCAGACGCAAAAGATCACCAAAACCGCAGAGCCTGCATGTTTTTTATATTTTAAAAACCAATCACCCGGCGCTTTTTCATTTTTAAGCATGAGCTGCGGCGCGGCTTTTATCTTCACGCCTGATAAATATTCTTTTACCGGATTTTCCTCGATCGCTTTTAAAAACTGCGCGTACGAGCGCACAAAGCCTTTTGCGTAAAATGGCGTGGACACCTCGCTCAACCTGTCTTCCTCTATATTGGAGACGATCTTTTTGGGTATGCGCGTCTTCTCCGAGACATCCTCTATGGAAAGAAATTTTCCCTCGCGTATTTTCTTAAGAGTTTTTCCTAATGATTCAGACATTGTCTTTTTCCTGTAATGGGGTTTCTTCTTTGACCTTGTACTCGCTTATTAAGATCTCCCTGGGCTTAGAGCCGCGGAACTGCCCCACTATGCCCTGCTCCTCCATCGCGTCGATCAGACGCGCCGCCCTTGTATAGCCAAGTCTAAGCCTGCGCTGCAGCATGGATACAGACGCCTGGCCTGTCTCAAGCACCATCTGCACTGCCTCGTCAAAACACTCGTCTTTTTCAAACCCGCCCCTGCTTGAAGTCCTTTTTTTCTGCTGCTCGAGTATCTCGCCGTCGTAAATAGGGTCCCTTTGCTTTTTGACCGCCTCGACGACCTTTTCTATTTCACCATCTGTCAAAAGCGTGCCCTGCGCCCTGATCGGCTTTGCATTGCCCGGCTCTAAAAACAGCATATCGCCCTTGCCCAATAATTTATCAGCACCGTTCATGTCCAGCACTGTCCTTGAATCCACCTTTGACGCGACCTTAAAAGAGATCCTGGACGGGAAATTCGCTTTGATAATACCTGTCACCACGTCCACTGACGGACGCTGCGTGGCCAGGATTATGTGTATGCCGACTGCCCTTGACAACTGCGCGAGCCGCGTGATCGCGTTCTCCACATCCTGCTGCGCCACCATCATCAGATCCGCAAGCTCATCTATGATCACCACTATATAAGGAAGCTTCTCATCCTGCGTCTTTTTATTAAACGCGTCTATGTTCCTGGCAACGGCCTTTGCGAGTTTCTTGTAGCGCTCCTCCATCTCATTTACAACCCATCCCAGCGCGCCCGCCGCCTTTTTTGAATCAGTTACAACCGGGCATAAAAGGTGTGGCAGTCCGTTATAAATCGCCAGCTCCACCATTTTAGGATCCACCATTATAAATTTTAATTCATCCGGGGTGGCATTGTAGATCATACTCATTATCAATGAATTCACGCATACGGTCTTGCCGGAGCCAGTCGTGCCTGCTATCAAAAGATGCGGCATGTCTCCCAGATCCGCCACCACGCTTTTTCCGGAGATATCCTTTCCGAGCGCCATGGCCAGCTTCGAAGACCTCGCCTCTTTCTGATACTCGCTCGACTCCAGGATCTCCCTTAGATAGACCAGAGACGAGCTCTGGTTAGGCACCTCTATACCTACTGCTGACTTGCCTGGTATGGGCGCGACGATCCTCACTGTAGGTGCCTTCATTGTAAGCGCGATATCGTCGCTCAACGCCGTGATCTTGTTTACCTTGACGCCTGGCGCCGGCTGGAGTTCATACCTGGTAATAACAGGACCCTTGCTTATATTTACGACCTTTGCGTCTATATTAAAATCACGCAGGGTATCCTCTAATATCCCCGCGCTCGCGTCCAGATCCTCTCCCAGTATCCTTTCCGGCTCAGGCGGAGGCGAATTCAAAAGTTCAAGGCTCGGCAGGTTGTAGTCACCGACCACCCTTGGCACGATCTTAACAGGCTTTCTGACAACAGGTTTTTCTTGTGGAATCGGCTTTGGTTTAGGAAGCGTGATCTTTGAAGGCGCAACCGGCCTTTCTTTCTCTTGTGCACTTATGTTCTTGTACACTTGTGCACTCTCCATTTTCGATGCAGGTTTCAGCCTCGGCCGCACCTCGCGCCTCGCCCTCTTCAGCATCTTCTTTTCAGCCCGACCCCTCTTCAAACTCCCGAGCAGGTTCCACACGCGCAATGCCAGAAACGAGACCAGCGGTATGATCAAAAACTCGGTAGCAACCAGAAGCGCCAGTATGCTCAAACAGATCGTAATTATATATCCGCCTACCACTCCAAAATATTTTATGATCAGATTTGAAAAAAACAGGCCTGCCAGCCCGCCCCTTTCTGTCATCAACACAGAATCCCCTGCGCCGGTCAAGCTAAAAAAACTCCCGCCCGCGCAGAATAGCAGCGTGATCCCCAGAAACCTGAATACCGGCTTCATATCCAATCTCTCTGCCAGAAGCCCTATACCCCACACAACGCACAGAAGCGGCATAAAAAATCCCGCGAGTCCAACGAGCTTGAATATAAGCCACGCGGCATACGCACCGACTATGCCGACATAATTTCTTATGTGAAGATTTGGGTCAGATGTCTCAAAACCAATATCATAAGGCGAGTACGAGATCATGGCGGCCAGAAGCACGATCGCCAGCGCGAATAACCCGAAACTAATTACAATATCCTTCTTATCCTTCTTCATAGGAATAGCAGCGTTAAAATTCCCGCCGCAACACAATAAATCCCGAAAAAATGAAGCTTCTTCCTGTAAACTATCCTTAATAATAATTTTAATGCTAAAATACCGATAATGCAAGAAGTAATAAAGCCGACAACATGATTTGCGCTAAAACTTACTGCCGCAATATCCTTTAACTTAAACAAAAACGCGCCTATGATTGCTGGTATTGACAAGAGAAATGAAAATCGCGCTGCCTGGCCAGGCTCGAGCCCTAAAAAAAGTCCTGTGGAAATAGTAGCTCCGCTTCTTGATATGCCTGGTATTGCCGCGATGCCCTGCGCCAGTCCGATTAAAATCGACTTTGGTCCTGAGAGCCCCTTTGCGCTGATCTTGAAAAAATTCCCGACCATAAGCCACGCGCCAGTCAGGATAAGCATTGCACCGACCATCCTCACACTACTAAACCCTGCCTCGATCCTTTTATTGAAGAACAATACAAAAACCACGGTCGTGACCGTGCCCAATAAAACAAAAACCCCGACCTTTTTATTTGTAGTAAATATTGCTGTTATATCCTTCCAGAATACTACAAATATAGCTGCCAGGGTGCCTAAATGTAAAAAAATATCGAAAACTATCTGCGGCTCTTTTAGCCCGATCAATCTATGCAGGATTACGAGGTGCCCTGAACTCGAAATAGGCAAAAACTCTGTCACCCCTTGCACGATACCTGAAAGGATTGCCTCAAGAAATGTCATCTCTAATGTGGTCGAGGCGAAACCTCGACCACGTACACTTATACATTATTCCTTGGCTTGTTTGATGCTGAGGTTCAGGCGGCCTTTTTCATCTACCTTGATGAGCTTGACCTTGACCTTGTCGCCGATCTTTACAACGTCCTCGGCATTCTTCACAAATTTATCCGAAAGTTCAGACACATGCACGAGTCCTTCTTTTCCAGGAAGGATCTCGCAGAACGCGCCAAAATTCATGATGCGTGTAATGGTGCCGTCAAACACCGTGCCTATTTCGAGATCGCCTGTTATGCCCTTTATTATCTCTATAGCCCTTGAGATCGCTTCTTCGCTGTCAGACGCGACAGAGACCTTGCCGTCTTCATTATCCACATTAATATCAGCGCCTGTCTCCTGGATTATCTTCTTTATGACCTTGCCGCCAGGCCCTATGAGCGCGCCGATTTTATCCTTGTTTATTTCGATCACCCTGATCTTTGGCGCAAATTCAGAGAGTTCTTTGCGCGGCGCGTCTATCGCATCCTTTATCTTTTTCAATATAAAATCCCTGGCAGGCCCTGCCTGTTTCATTATCTTTTTTATCAGATCGATGCCGATGCCGTCGATCTTAAGGTCCATCTGAAGCGCTGTAACACCGTCATCAGTGCCAGTCACCTTAAAATCCATATCACCGAAATGGTCCTCGACTCCCGCAATATCAGTCAGTATCGCAGCGTCCTTGCCTTCCTTTACCAGGCCCATTGCTATACCTGAGACTGGTTTTTTA
>CAZBAQ010000029.1:0-9008 GCA_964489855.1 uncultured Planctomycetia bacterium
GGCTTCTATACCTGAGACAAGGGGCCTTTTTTTATGAAGCACGCAGTGGACAAAAGAAGACAGCTCTTTCTCTAGCGGCTGTTCTTTTTTTATGTCTATTTTTCGCGAGACGATCTTATTTTTTATCTTTTTTGAGACCACGGCTTCCTGCGCCCCGTAATCAAGAGAGATGTAGCAGTCTTTCTGGAACAGCCTGATCTTCCTGAGAGAATCGCTTGTCACGCGGCTTGCTGTCAGATCGCATACAGTGCCGTTTTTAAATCTTATCCTGGCGTTCGCGATATCCTCATGTTTAGTGAGGATCCTTATTCCCACGGCATCTATCTTTTCTATCTTTGATTTTACAAGGCCCAGGATTATGTCAATGTCGTGTATCATGAGGTCCAGGACCACACCTATATCTTTCACGCGAGGCGTAAATGGGCCCAGCCTGTGTGCCTCAATGAATTTTGGCTTTGATGATAGCTTTCCTATTGCCTGGACAGCAGAATTAAAGCGCTCCACGTGCCCGACCTGTATCATCAGGCGTTTTTTTCCGGCCAGCCTTACAAGATCCCTGGCCTCTTTTACTGTCTTAGTTATGGGTTTTTCTATAAGGACGTGGATGCCGTGGTTCAGGAAAAAACGCGCTATTTTATAATGAAGATATGTGGGCGTGACAATACTGACGGCGTCCAGATTTTCCTTGAGCAGTTCTCTATAATCCGAGCGCCAGGGCTTCTTAAGGCTACGTGCCATGGATCTTGCCCGGTCTTTGTCAGTATCGCAGAGCGCCACTAACTCTGCATCTTTTAGTTTTGAGTATATCCTGGCATGGAGCGAACCTAATCTCCCGAGTCCCACCACCCCTACACGCAGTTTTTTCATATCTACAATGATAACAAAGACATGGACAGATGTCAATGAATGTGATAATATATGTGTCCAAAGATTATGAGAGATTATCTAAGGTTCCTGAAATTTCTGAAGCCGCATATCTGGATAATGGCGATTGCTATTATATGCATGTTTGGCTCATCCAGCATGGGAGGGGTGTCTTTAGGCATGATTATCCCTATCGTTGACAATATTATGTCTGGAAAGGCCATATCCCTGCCAGGCGTAGAAAATCCTCCGGAATTTCTGGTCAATCTTGTTGACAGGATAAACTCTATTCCAAAGGTGGCGCTTTTAAACTGGCTTATATTTGTTATAGCTTTAATATTTCTCATAAAAGAGATATTCCTGTTTTTCCAGACGTATTTTATGGCAAGGCTGGGCCAGTCTATCTTGAGGGACGTAAGACTCGCCATTTATAAAAAACTCCTTTCGCTCTCGCATGATTTCTATTCCAGTATACAGGCAGGGGAACTTGTCTCCAGGGTCACGTATGACGTCGGCATCATAGTGAATTCAGTTACAGAAGGGCTTACTGACCTTTTGCTTCAGCCAATACAGCTTCTGGTGTACCTTACGATCGTTATCTGGATAAAGGTCTATTTTTCAATCTCATGGCCGCTAACGCTGGTTACAATACTGGTGTTCCCGCTGGTCGCTTTTCCTGTTGTGCAGATAGGCAGAAAGCTCCGGAAGATCTCGACGGCCACGCAGGAGAGCATGGCTGATATTAATTCACAGCTTTACGAGACCATATACGGCATAGGCATAGTCAAGACCTTTTGCGCAGAGGACTACAAGATAAGTAAATTTCAAATCCATAATAATAAATACTACAAGATGCTTATCAAGTCCGTGAAACGCATGGCTGTTATAAGCCCGCTGGGAGAATTTGTGGGCGTGGGGTGCATGGCCATTGTCCTGTGGTCTGGCGGTAAGGAGGTTTTAAGCGGCAGTCTTTCAGCGGGCGCGTTTATCGCTTTTTTGGCAGCGCTTTTGTCTTTGATAAAACCGTTTAAACGGCTTTCCAGGCTTTATGGTATAAACCAGCAGGCACTGGCGGCAATAACAAGGGTTTTTAGCGTGCTCGACAGGGAGCCTAAAGTCCAGGATACGCCAGGCGCGAGCAAACTTTCGCAGTTTAAAGATTCTATAGAGGTAAAAAAGGTCAATTTCTCGTATGATAAAGGCACGTCAGTGCTCAATGATATCAGTGTGCGGCTTGAAAAAGGAAAGATCCTGGCAATAGTGGGTTTAAGCGGCGCTGGAAAATCCACGCTTGTCGGGTTACTGCCCAGATTTTATGATCCTATAAATGGAGAGGTTTTGATCGATGGAAAAAATATAAAGGATTTTAGCCTAAGCTCTCTCCGTGAGCGCATAGGCATTGTCACACAGGAGACCATCCTTTTTAATGATTCAGTGCGAAATAACATCGCGTTTGGGAAACCCGACGCGAATATCGACGATATTATAAAGGCGGCAAAGGCAGCGAACGCGCATGATTTTATTGAGAATATGCCAAAGGGCTATGACACCTGCATAGGCGACCGGGGTATACGGATTTCAGGCGGGGAGAAACAGCGTGTTGCGATTGCGCGCGCGCTTTTTAAGGACCCGCCCATTCTTATACTGGACGAGGCCACGAGCCAGCTCGATACAGAGTCTGAGAGACTGGTTCAGGAGGCAATAGACAGGCTCATGGTGCGCAGGACAGTGTTTGTAATAGCTCACAGGCTGTCCACTGTGGAGCACGCTGACAATATAGTCGTGCTTGATAAGGGCAGGGTCGTGGAATCAGGCACGCACGCAGAGCTTTTGGCGCGTTCAGGCGTCTACAAAAGGCTATACGAACTCCAGTTCACCTCCCTCCGCTAATCTGACAAAGTTGACACGCACGATTTGTCAAATAAGGGAGGGGAAAAAGGACTTGCAATAGAAGGGGTTTGTGATATAATAAAACACTTGTAATTAATGGGTATAACACGTTAAAATCACTATAATCAATTAAGAGGAGGCATCAAAGGTGGACACAGAGTTGATCAAGCAATTATTAGAAGCAGGGGCGCATTTTGGCCATAACAGGGCCAGGTGGAACCCTAAAATGAAGAAATTTATCTTTGGAGAGCGCTCAAGGATTTATATTATAGATCTTGAAAAGACAGTGGAGTACTTGAATAAGGCAAGGTCTTATCTAAGGGACCTTGCTTCAAAAGGCGAGAGCGTTCTTTTTGTCGGCACAAAGAAACAGGCGCAGGATGTGATATTTGAGGCCGCGGAGCGCACAGGCATGTTCTTTGTAAAAGATCGCTGGCTCGGAGGCACACTAACGAATTTTAAGACCATACGTAACAGCATAAAACGCCTCAAAGAGATCGAGACAATGCAGAAAGACGGCACGTTCGAGGCTATTACTAAAAAAGAGCGCGCCATACTCTCGAAGGAGATGGAAAGGCTGAGAAGAAACCTGCAAGGCATAGTAGAGATGAAAAAGATGCCAGGCGCGTTATTTGTCGTGGATGCAAGGAAGGAAGACATCGCCGTAAAAGAGGCCAGGAAGCTCTCCATCCCTATAGTGGCTATCATAGATACGAACGCGGATCCTGATCTGATAGATTACCCCATACCAGCCAACGATGACGCAATGCGATCGATAAAACTGATAATAAACCTTCTTACGGAGAGTATTTTAGAAGGCAAGGCTCAATCGGGTCAACCAGAGGATAAAAAAGTTAAGGCAGCAGCGCCGAAAGAAGAGGAAAAAGAATTAGTTGCCGAGATCAGTCCCGTAAAAGCAGAAGAATTGGTGGAGGCAATAGAAGAGGAAAAGATCAAAGACAAGGAAAAAGAAGAGAGAAAAACAAAACCGGTCGTTAAGAAACGTCCATATAAACCAACTAAACCAAAAAGGTAGGAAGAATGACGATTTCAGTTGATTTAATCAAAGAGTTGAGGCAAAAGACCAACGCGCCCATGATGGATTGCAAAAAGGCACTTGTAGAGGCAAACGGAGATATAAAGACAGCGACAGAGATATTGAAGAAACGAGGTCAGATAGTCGCGCTTAAAAAAGCAGGACGCGCTGCAAAAGAAGGTATGATAGGTTCTTATATACACGCCAATAATAAGATCGGTGTGCTTTTAGAGGTAAACTGCGAGACGGATTTTGTCGCGAAGAACGAGGACTTTGGGAGATTCGTAAAAGACGTGTGCATGCAGATAGCGGCGAGTTCTCCAGTGTATGTTTCCCGCGAGGAAGTGCCAAAGGCCACCGTGGACAGGGAAAAGGAGATTTTAAAGGAGCAGGTCAAGGGTAAGAAGCCGGCAAATGTGATGGATAAGATTATAAGCGGCAAGCTGGAAAAATTTTATTCAGAGGTATGTCTGTTGGACCAGGCCTTTATCAAGGACGACAAGATCGCAATAAAGGAATACCTGAATACCCTTATAGGAAAGATCGGCGAAAACATAGTGGTGCGCAGGTTTGTAAGGTTTCAGGTAGGCGAGGATATTGGATGAAAAAGCCCGTGTATAAAAGGGTAGTTTTAAAGATGAGCGGCGAGGTGCTCCAGGGAAGACAGGGCTATGGTATTGACCCGCTCGTAACAGAGTGGATAGCAAGCCAGATCAAGGACGTAAAAAAGCTAGGCGTGGAGCTCGCGATCGTCATAGGAGGCGGTAACATCTATAGAGGAGTCACAGCCTCCAAGCTCGGCGTTGACCGCATAATCGCGGATTACATGGGCATGCTCGCGACTGTGATAAACGGACTCGCTTTGCAGGACTCGCTCGAGAAGGCAGGGGTCGAGACGCGAGTGCAGACCGCTATAGATATGCAGGAGCTGGCAGAGCCGTACATCAGGCGTCGGGCAGTGCGGCACCTGGAAAAAAACAGGGTAGTTATCTTTGTCGCAGGCACTGGCAATCCTTATTTTTCAACAGATACCACAGCGAGTCTCCGCGCTATAGAGATAGAGGCAGATGTTATATTAAAGGCCACAAAGGTAGACGGCGTATATACTGCTGACCCGAAAAAACATAAGACGGCGAAGAAGTTTAAAACTTTAAAATATATCGAGGTGCTGAATAAAGGTCTAAAGGTCATGGATGCCACTGCCGTGAGCCTTTGCATGGATAATAAATTACCTATCATAGTGTTTAATCTCACTAAAAAGGGAAACATAAAAAGGGTTATCTCGGGCGAAAAAATCGGCACAGTAGTCAAATGACCCCCACCCCTTATCTGACGATCTTGACACGCACGATTTGTCAGATAAGCTTTTAAGGAGGTATGTATGCTGCCTCTCCAGAAACGTATTCACGAAATAGAAGAGAAGATGAAACGCACGGTTGATGCAACAGTGCGCGAGTTCACAGAGATCAGGACCGGCAGGGCAAACCCAAGCCTTGTTGAAGGCATAATGGTGGACTATTACGGCACTAATACGCCCTTAAAGCAATTGGCTGGCATATCAGTGCCTGAGCCGCGACTTATAGTGATCCAGCCATGGGATCCTTCGAGCGTGCCGGCAATAGAAAAAGCTATAATGAAGTCGCAGTTAGGCATCACGCCTGCGAATGACGGCAAGGTCATAAGGATATCCATACCTTCCCTTACAAGGGAAAGATGCGAGGAACTTACAAAGGTGCTTCACAAGATCGCTGAACAGGGAAGGGTCTCCGTGAGGACAGTGCGCAGGGATGGGATAGACTCTATTAAAAAGATGGAAGACGCAAAAGAGATCCCGGAAGACGCGCGCTTTAAAAGCCAGGAAGAAGTCCAGAAGCTTACAGAGAAATATACAAAGAAAATAGAAGATCTTTTAAAGGAAAAAGAAAAGGAACTTACGACTATATAAATGGATTGGGCCGCTAGCTCATATTGGTAGAGCATCGCTCTTTTAAGGCGAGGGTGCCGCGTTCGATTCGCGGGCGGCTCACCATTCCCGTGTTGATGTATAAGCCCTATGAGATAATAGAGCATACTGCTGATGTAGGGTTAAAGGCGAATGGCGCGACGCTTAAGGAATTATTCGAAAATGCAGCAAAGGGCATGTTCGATATCATAGAAGGCAAAAAAGTGCATAAGCGCATAAGCGCACAAGTGCACAAGAAAATAGAGATAAGAAAAGAAGTTGATGATTTTGAAGAATTATTGGTAGACTGGCTCAGTGAACTTTTATATATTTTCAATAAAGAATCGATATTATTCAACGACTTTAGAATCTCAAGATTGGATAATAAAAATCTAGTCAGCGAATCTTCAGGCAAAAGAATCAGACTCGCGAACGCCGCCCTTCAGACAGAAATCAAAGCAGTCACATTTCATGGCCTTAAAATAGAAAAAGATAGTAGCGGCATTTTCAGCTGTAATATTATTTTCGATGTATAAGTTAGAGAAGATAGATAGCTATAGATGGAAGATCCCTACCTCGTATAAGCAAGGCATGCCTGTGCCAGGCATTATTTACGCAAGCGAAAAATTAATCCCTTCGATAACTAGTGATAAAGCGCCCGAGCAGGTAGCGAATGTCGCGTTTTTACCGGGTATTGTAAAATATTCTCTCGCCATGCCTGATATCCACTGGGGATATGGCTTTAGTATAGGCGGCGTAGCAGCGACGGATCCAGAGAAAAATGGAGTGATTTCACCCGGAGGAGTCGGGTATGACATAAATTGTGGGGTGCGGCTTCTTCGCAGTGATTTAATAGAGCAAGACCTCAGACCGAGGTTAGAAAATCTGACAAATTCTTTATTCAATAATATTCCTTGCGGTATTGGTTCGAGCGGAGACATCAGAGTAAGCGACAAGGAAGAAAGCGAGATCTTTATTAAAGGCGCTGGGTGGGCAGTTAAGAAAGGCTATGGCGCAGGAGAGGATCTTGAAAATACAGAGAGTAACGGTTCTATCCAGGGCGCGGATCCGGACAAGGTATCCGACAGGGCTTATGAAAGAGGGAGAAAACAGTCAGGCACTCTTGGTTCCGGCAATCATTTTATAGAGGTCCAGGTGGTTGACGAGATCCTCGACGAAAGAATAGCGAATATCTTCGGACTTTTTAAAGGCCAGGTCACGGTCATGATACACTCTGGTTCGCGCGCGCTAGGGTATCAGGTGTGCGATGATTATGTTAAAAGCATGGTGAGCTGCCTGAATAAATATAATATAAACGTGCCTGACAGGCAGCTTGCGTGTGCCCCGATAGATTCTCCTGAGGGAAAGGCGTATCTTGGGGCAATGAAATGCGCTGCAAATTACGCATGGGCTAACAGACAGTGCCTGATGCATCTTGTAAGAAAGGTGTTTGAGAAGATTTTTAATAAAAGCTGGAATGGATTAGGATTAAATCTTGTATATGATGTGGCGCATAATATTGCAAAGATGGAAAGGCATAGGGTTGACGGAAGAGAAAAGATCTTGTGTGTGCATAGAAAGGGTGCTACGCGGGCATTTCCGCCGGGACATAAAGATATCCCTGAAAGATATAAGGATGCAGGCCAGCCAGTTATTATTCCCGGAGACATGGGCAGTTTTTCCTATGTCCTTGCAGGCGCACCTCGTGCAATGGAAGAGACTTTTGGTTCTGCGTGCCATGGTGCAGGTAGAAATTTGTCTCGCTCAGCTGCAATAAAAAAATGCAGGGGTAGGCAAATAGATAGGGAACTGTTTCAAAAAAGTGGTATAATAGTTAGGGCAAAAGGAAGGTCGACTTTGGCAGAAGAAGCGCCAGAGGCATACAAGGATGTTGAGTTAGTTGTAGACGTGGTTCATCATGCAGGCATATCCAAAAAGGTAGCCAGGATGAGGCCCCTTGGCGTAATAAAAGGATGAGGATGATATGTTGGATATAAGGTTTATAAGAGAAAATTCAGATGTTGTAAAAAAGGCGATAAAGGATAGGAGTCTGGAGATTGATATAAAGGGGCTTCTGGACATGGATAGCGAAAAGCGCAAAGCCTTGGTAGAAGTAGAGTCGCTAAAGGCAGAAAGGAACAAGTCATCCAAGGGTGGGAAGCCCAGCCCAGAGATCATAGCTAAAATGAAAACCATATCCCAGAAAATAAGCGATTTAGACAAGAAAGTGGGGGAGATAGACAAAAAAATAGGTATTTTTGTACTCAATATCCCAAATATACCTCATAAATCTATACCAATAGGGAGGCCAGAGGCTAATAAAGTGGTCCATAAGGTGGGAAAACCCCCTAAATTTAACTTTAACCCTAAAAACCACATAGAGTTAGGACAAAATCTTGACATACTGGATTTTCCGCGCTCATCCAAGATATCTGGCTCAGGGTTCTGCCTTTTCAAGGGCATGGGAGCCCAACTTGAAAGGGCGCTCTTTAACTTTATGCTGGACCTGCACACTAAAGAGCATGGGTATAAGGAGGTATTTCCGCCATTTCTTGTAAACAGGGCCAGTATGACTTCTACAGGCCAGCTTCCAAACCTGGAAGAGGACATGTATCGGCTAAAGGATGACGATCTATTTCTTATACCTACAGCAGAGGTGCCTGTTACAAATATGCACAGGGATGAAGTGCTGGACGAAAAGAAGCTCCCTATTTATTATACCGCGTACACCGCGTGTTTCAGGCGCGAGGCAGGTTCTTATGGAAAAGACACTAAGGGCCTCATGAGAGTACACCAGTTTGACAAGGTAGAGATGGTGAAATTTGTAAAACCAGAATCCTCTTATGATGAGCTCGAATCTTTGTTGAGTAATGCAGAAGAGGTGTTAAAAAGATTAGGGCTTTCTTATCGGGTATTACTGCTTTCAACAGGCGATATAAGCTTTGCTGCGTCCAAATGCTATGATATCGAGATATGGGCTCCAGGTATCGAGAAGAACCTTGAGGTCTCCAGCTGTAGTAATTTCACAGATTTTCAGGCGCGCCGGGCAAATATAAAATATCGCCCTAAGGACAAGAAGAAATTGGAATACGTCCATACACTTAATGGCTCAGGCATCGCCCTTGCAAGGACTGTTATAGCTATCATTGAGAATTTTCAGCAAAAGGACGGCAGCATCCTTATCCCGGAGGTCCTGAGACCTTATATGGGCGGAAGAGAGAAGATCGTAAAGGAATAAATGGTTATCAAGGCCTTTCGTTTTATTGTCAGCATTTT
>CAZBAQ010000030.1:0-8139 GCA_964489855.1 uncultured Planctomycetia bacterium
TATATGTAACATAAGAACAAAGGAGATTCTTGAGACGAATCCTGACATAAATAATATTTTTGTATTTGAAAGGGATGAATACAGATCTCTTTGGAGAAAATCAAAGATAGAATCCCTGAAAAAACTCATAGATTTTTGGAAAGGCATTAAAAAACAAAAATTTGACATCGTATTCGATCTTTCACTTGGCAAGGAATATGCGTTTTTATGCTGGCTCATAGGCATAAGAGAGCGCAGGGGTTTTGATTATAAGGGCCGAGGAAGATTTTTGACGCATAAGATCGTGCTTGATGGGTTTAATGACAAGCCAGTCGCCGAGTATTACATGGAGCTTTTGTTCAAGGCTAAGCCTTGGATTGTTCAAGGCTTAGCCTTGAACAGATTAACCCTTGTTGTAACAGACGAAGACAATAGTTACATAGATGACTTTTTAAAAAGATCAGGTGTCAAAGAAGATGATTTACTGGTAGGGATAGCACCTGGCGGAGGCATTAGTTTTGGGAAAAAGGACCAGGACAGAAGGCGTTGGCCTCGAGAGAGATTCTCGGAATTGGCAGATAATATCGCAAGGGAGTTTAAGGCAAAAATAGTTTTGATTTGGGGGCCGGGCGAAGAGGAATTAGTTAGAGAGATAGCAGTCTCTATGAAAGAGAAGTCTATGATTGCACCAAAGACAACTATCAGACAAATGGCAGCGCTATGCAAGATATGTAAGATTGTAATCTGCAGCGAAGGCGGGCCACTTCATATTGCTTCCAGTCAGCTTGTTAAAACAGTATCCATGTTTGGCTCGGTTGATGAGAAAGTCTATGGCCCTTATCCGGCTACCGAAAACAATATTATTATTTCTTCGAATGTGGATTGCAGACCGTGCTACAGGTACTTCACCATACCAGAGTGTAATACCAGAAAGTGCATGGAAGACATCTCATCAGATACTGTTTTTGACGCGGTCTCCGATCTTATAATGGGCATTAGATAATGTTTGTAGAGACAAAGGATGTCTTAGGTACGGATAGTAAAAGTCTGGATATAGACAAAAAGGTCTGGCAGGAGGCTTCTAGCGAGCTAAGTGAGTATATTGGTAAGCCCATCAGGGATATATCTATTGAGTTCTGGCAGAATAAACATGATTTTGATGTAGCTGCAGAAGACTTGCTTGAAGGGAATGCTGTAAAGGAAAAACTTGATGCATATTATAAGAATACTAGAAAATATCTTTATGAATGTACGTGCTGGGAATCTTATAAGTCAAAACAGAGGGATTTTAAAAAGATACTTCTATTTTTGAGAAAGATGAACATTGATAATGTGCTGGATTTTGGCGGTGGGACAGGTAGTCTCCTTATCTATCTCGCCAAAAGGGGCCTCAGGTGTAGCTACCTTGATGTTGAAGGCGAGACATTGGAATTTGCCAGGTGGCGCTTTAGAAAGAATAATCTGAATGTAGAGATCAAAAAGGATATAAAAAACTGCCCAGCTGATTTTTACAATGCCGTAATCTCTGACAATGTTTTTGAGCACCTGTTTGACCTTGAGGGTGCTATTACAGATATTAACAGGGTTTTACGCATAGGAGGCTTTCTGGTAGCCAGGAGCAGCTTTGGGGGAGGAGGACCGCACCTTAGAAAAAACGATATATATTCCAGCTTTGAGACCTATGACGAATTAATATCTGCCGGAAGTTTTTATTACAGGGGCCAGTTAAAGGACGACTTTTTGACGCGAGAGATTGACAAACACATAAAGAATTATTGGATATTTGGGATATCCCTAAAAAACAGAAGAAAATCAAGCGGCAATTTTTTAGTCCATCAAAAGCTTTATAAGAAAGAGGCATAGAATGGGAGGATCCGAATTTAACAAGATAGGAAACGAGGGAAAATCATGAAGATAGATTTTTTCACACTTAAGAGACAGTATGAAAGCATAAAAGAAGAGATAAAAGAGCCGATGGATAAGGTGCTTCGTTCCGGCGGGTTTATTTTAGGAGAGGATGTGGCTCTTTTTGAGAAAGAATTCGCAGATTATTGTGGAATGAAATACGGCATAGGCGTGAATTCAGGGACAGATGCGTTGTTTCTTGCCTGTCTTGCGTGCGGTATAGGAAAGGGAGACGAGGTAATAACAATCCCGTACACCTATATTGCAACTACCCTTGGAATATCCATGACAGGCGCAAGGCCTGTATTTGTTGATATAGACGAGAAAACTTACAACATCGATGTTTCAAAAATAGAAAAAGCGATTACAAAGAGGACAAAGGCGATCCTGCCAGTGCATCTTTACGGACACCCGGCTGACATGGATCCCCTGATGGAGATTGCCAAGAAACATAATCTCAAGGTAATCGAGGATTGCGCGCAGGCGCACGGTGCATTGTATAAAAATAAAAAAGTAGGAAGCTTTGGTGACACGAGTTGTTTTTCATTTTATCCCACAAAAAATTTAGGCGCGTTTGGCGACGGTGGTATGGTGCTTACGAATTCAGAAGCAATAAAAGAAAAAGTGCTATTATTCCGAGATTATGGCCGTAAGGGTAGGTATGAACACGTACTAAAAGGGTATAATTCTAGGCTTGACACATTGCAGGCAGCGATACTTAGAGTAAAATTAAAGCATCTGGACAAATGGAATGAGGAGAGAAGACAAAACGCCGCTCTTTACACGAAATTATTTAAAGAAAAAAAAGCTGACATAATATTCCCTTATGAATCTAGTCATGTCAGGCACGTTTACCATCTTTACGTAGTACGTATAAAAAATAGAAAGGGTGTGATGGAAGGCTTGGCTGAAAAAGGGGTAAGGACTTTAATACATTATCCAATCCCAATTCATCTACAGGAGGCGTATAGAGACCTTAGCTATAAAAAAGGAGATTTTCCAATTTCAGAAAAATGCTGCGAAGAAATTTTGACTCTTCCGATGTATCCTGAACTGCCCGCGAAAGATATCAAATACGTAGTTGATTTACTGACTAATTTATTATGAAGCTACTAATAATCGGTGCTTCCGGGGTGCTTGGAAGCAGATTGTATAATGATGCTATAAAGAGAAAATGGAATGTCCTGGGGACATATTTTTCTCAGGAATGCGAAGGGCTTTTTTGCCTGGACCTTAAGGACAGAAAGACCGTAGACAAGATATTTAATTTTTTTAAGCCAGAGGTTGTGGTGTGTGCAGGCGGTATCACAGATGTTGATCTGTGCGAAAAAAGGCCCAGGCTTGCCAGGGAGGTAAATGTAAGCGGAACATTGCATCTGGTGAGAAAGATAAAAGAGTATGATACAAAGTTTGTATTCTTATCGACAGACTATGTCTTTGATGGCAAAGACGGACTATACAGCGAAGAGGCCAGCCCTTGTCCGATAAATATCTATGGAAAGACCAAGCTGGAAGGCGAGGCTATTATCAGGGACTCACTGGATGATTTTCTTATAGTAAGGACTGCGCAGCTTTACGGAGTTGACCATAGAAACAGAAATTTCGCCGTAAAAATAATACGCAATATGCAGAATAATAAAAAGGTTTATGCGGCAGACGATTTTTATTGTACCCCTACTTATGTTGGTACATTATCAGAGGCGATTATAAAGCTAATCAAATCTGATAAGCGAGGTATCTTTAATGTGGCTGGGAGTGATTTTTTACACCGCTATGCGTATATCAGTTTGATATCAGATATTTTTAGCCTGGATAAGTCCCTTATACAAAAGCTCAAGTTAAAGGACCTGCACCTAAAAGCTGCAAGACCGAGAAAGGCCGGGCTTAAGATCGATAAGCTGGTTAAAGAGATAAAGATCAAACCTTTAAATTGCAAAGACGGATTAAAGCTATTAAGAAAGGAAATGTCATGATACCTGTATTTAGACCTTCTTATGGCATAAAAGAATTCGAAGCAGTGAAAAAAGTCATGGCCTCGGGATGGGTCGGCCTTGGCCCAAAGACAAAAGAGTTTGAGGATGCCTTTGCAAAATATATAGGCACGAAATATGCAGTGGCATTGAATTCATGCACTGCTGCGCTTCACCTGGCTCTTAAGGTCATGGATGTAGAAGGAGGCAGGGTTTTAACAACACCTATTACATTTGTATCGACAAATCACGCCATACTTTATAACAACGCAAAGCCTGTATTCTGCGATATAGAACCAGATACCCTGAATATAGATGTAAAAGAAATAGAAAAAAATATTACAAAAGATACAAAGGCAATAATCACTGTTCACTATGGCGGACATGCCTGTGACATGGATCCCATAAGAAGAATACCGAAAACAAAAAACGTTAGAATAATAGAAGATGCTGCTCATGCTTGTGGAGGAGAATATAAAGGCAGAAAGATAGGAACGCTTGGTGATATATCGTGTTTTTCTTTTCACGCAGTCAAAAATCTTGCAACAGGTGAAGGCGGAATGATTACTACGAATGACAAAAAGATTTACGAACGGCTTAAAAAATTAAGATGGCTCGGCATCTCAAAAGGCACATGGGACAGGGAAGAGTCAGAAAGCCATATGAAGAAATACTCGTGGTATTATGATGTTAAGGAAGTCGGTTTTAAATATCATATGAATGATATTCCTGCCGCTATAGGCATTGTGCAGTTAAGGAAACTTGGCAAGATGAATGACAGGCGCCGCGAGTTAAGTTTCAGATATAATGATTTGCTGAAAGATATAGGTTCGATAGAGACGCCCGTAGTAAAGAAATACACGAAAAGCGCTCATCATAATTATGTCATAAAAACTGATGACAGGAACGGGCTGAATGCTTATCTGCAGGAAAATGGCATATCGACAGGAGTCCATTATATCCCGAACCACCATTACAGGATGTACAAAAAATTCAAAGCGAATTGTCCAGTAGCGGATAAAATCTGGGAAAGACTTTTAACATTACCTCTTTATCCTGACCTGAGTTTTAAAGAGCAGGACGCGATAGTGCGGCATATAAAGGAATTTTTTAAATGAAATGTGACTTAATCATACCTGTCTGGAACCTCAAGGATTATACTCAGCAGTGTGTGGAGAGCATCATAAAAAATACCGAATACCCATACCGCCTGATAATAATCGACAACGGCAGTGAGAAGGAGACAAAGGAATACCTCGAGGGCCTGAAGAAAGATTCTCGCCTGTCAGGTTATGTCTTGATCAGGAACGAGGAGAATCAGGGATATACCATAGCGACGAACCAGGGGTTGGAGGCTTCGGATGCCGAATATGTCTGCCTTCACAATAACGATACTATCGTTATGAAGGGCTGGTTAAAGGAAATGGTGAAGGTGGCCGAGCTTTCACGCGAAGTAGGGATAATAAATCCTGCCTCTAACAATCTCGGTCAGCGAAGGCCATGGTATATGTCGCTGGAAAAGTATGCCGAGAAACTGAAAAGACTTTATTCCGGGAGTTATATAGAGCTCGCCACCGCCATAGGATTTTCCTATGTGATAAAAAGAGAAGTGATAAATAAAATAGGAATGTTGAAGGTCGGTTACGGTCTTGGAAATTTTGAGGATACTGAATACTGCATACGCGCTGCCAGAAATGGTTACAAATCAGTGATCGCGATGGGCGCGTATGTGTGGCATGCGGAAAATGCATCGTTTGATCTGGTGGATAATTACGAAGAGATGTTTAAAAAGAACCAGAAGATGTTTTATGAGCTTTTTGGAAAGCCCCAGAGAATAATTTATATACTTACACAAAAAGATGAGGAATACCTTAAGAGATTGAAAGACAGGACCTACGAACTCGCCAGGAAATGCAACTGGATCTGGGTGGTATCTCCTCGGAGATTAGGCAAATTGCCGTTGCGGGTCCATGCCAATATTATCAGATTCAGGTATTGGCCGTTTTTTTTCAGGATCAGGTGTATTTTTAGGATCCTTTTCAAGAAGAAGAAGTTTAACCGGATATTGACTGATGATAAAATAATCTTTTTCATGCTCAGCATCCTGAAGAGGTTTCATAAGGCCAGATTAATCAAAATAGAGAAACATATAAGTTTTGAGAATTCTGAATTTTTAAGAGTCAACCTCGGCTGTTTTGGCAGGGCGTGTTATGGCTATGTAAATATTGATGAGAAAAAGACCAATAAAAGAGTGTTTCAATATCCTTTTTCAGAATTGCCTTTCGAAGATAAAATGGTAAAAAATATACTTTTGGACTATAAAGCACTGTCCGAGAAGGCTGATAAGGAACTTGACGCGATATTTGCTGAATTGGAAAGGGTGGCTGTACCAGGTTGTATCCTTAGCGTAGATAATTTCGGTGATGCCATCGAACAACAGCTGGTCAGGCATAATTTTATTCCGATCGCGCCTCATTACAACAGACTTTTCTCCGTAAAAAGCTTTATATACAGAGCACCTTATGTAAAAGAAGATATAGAAAAGCTACTGAACGGTTTAGACAAAGAAAAAAGTTTAGACTTAAAGGTGTTGAATGAGTGCGTTGTTTCCACGGATGGAGAGTATATAAATTTTTTTGACAAGGCTTCGATAACGCAGATATTGGAAGAAAATGATTTTTACATAGAACATCTCGAGGTAAAGGATTCTTTTATACAGGTAAATGCTGTTAAAAAAATAAAACTGGCCACTCTCAAAATAGGAGATGATAAAAAAAGGATATGCTCGATCGGTCAATACATGCTGTGGCGGTACAGGGGCCTGGGGTTTGACTGGGATGAATGGCCACGCTGTTTTGAAAAACTTGGCATGGATTATTTGCTGATTGAAGGCATGAGGAGCATAGAGACGGAAGAGATTAGAAAGGTCGTGCTTAGTTTTAAACCGCATTATTTGCTTGTGGTTTTAAAGGATACGCTGCCTATCATCCGCGATATAAAGAAAGAGTTAAAATCAATTGGAACAAAGGTTATATACTGGTTTTGTGATCCTGAGATCCCTAAGAAAAAGGATTTTTCTGACGTCATTGATGTGATGTTTCTTACTAATAGAGGTCAGATTGCAGAGTATAAATCAGCTTATAATCTTGAAAGGGTTTATTATATGCCGCAGGGTTTTGGGCCTTATGCGCAACACAGACTGAAGCTTCCCGAGATATACGACGTTGGTTTTGCAGGCGCAATAAGCGATGCACCCTTACATAAGACAAGAAGGAAATTGATATCTGCTATGTCAAGGCGTTATAACGTGAAGACGAGCAATACTGTCCGCAATAACATAGCAGAGTTTTACAGCCAGTCAAAAACGGTTTTCGGCGCGAGTGATTTCAATGCCGAGCTTTATACCTCGAACCGTTTTTACGTGGCGCTTGGTTGCGGGGCGTGCTATATCACCAAGAAATTTCAGGGCATAGAGCTTCTGGCAAAAAATAAAGAACATCTCTTGTGGTTTGAGGATAAAGAGGAGCTTTTTGATATATTGGATTATTATCTTAGCCATGATTCTGAGAGGGAAAGGATAAAAAAGGCCGCCTCACAGCTTGCTCTGGATAAACATACTTATGAGCATAGGCTGAGAAATATTTTGGATATAATAGAAGGAAAAACGGAGAATTTTTATGGATTTTTATAAGACTTTTACCTTTAAAAGCATATCCATAGTGAATGTTACCATATTAATATCTTTTTTGCTATTTTCATGGTTGCTTTTTGCTAACCTTTCTGACCATGCGTTGTGGAATGATGAGGCCGTTATGGGTGTCCTGGCCCGTAACGTATTGGATTTTGGCTATCCAAGAACATTTGATGGCCTAAATTTGTTATACCCGGATTCTCCGGAACAAAATAAAACAAGGACTTATATATATATTGTCAATCCTTGGCTGCCTATTTATGTAATAGCCACGTCCTTTAAATTATTTGGCATCAGCACATGGAGTGCGCGGGTTCCATTTATCATAGCAGGTTTTTTTACCCTTATTATATTGTACGTTTTTTGTTTTCGGTATATGAAATCAAAAGGTATAGGATTTCTATCTATCCTGTTGTTAGGAACATCTGTTCCTTTTTTGCTGCATATGCGCCAGGCACGTTATTACGGGCTTGTTATTTTTCTGTCTTTGGCAATATTTTATCTCTATCATCGTATAATTCAAGAGGGAAGGGGATATTTTTGGCTTGGGTTCACAGCTAGCATACTCAGTCTGACTAATTATGCAACCTTTGT
>CAZBAQ010000030.1:8149-8755 GCA_964489855.1 uncultured Planctomycetia bacterium
TTTAGCAGTATATGGCTGATAGCACTATTTATGGACCGCCATAAGATACAGTGGAAGAAATTTATCGGTATCTCTATTCTACCTGTATGTACTTTTTTAGCATGGGTTGCTTTTTCATGTGTTGGAATTGGTATGCCGGATCCTACAGCTTTTCCTATACATTCTTCTTTGTTGGAGATAAAGAAAAATTTTGAATTCCAGATCCGTACTATAAATGGTTATTTTGCACCAGTAGCCTTCTGGATTGTAATATTAATACTGCTACGCCATTTTAAGAAATACCCAATTATTAAACCTTCCGAAGATGAAAAAGGGATTTTTAAAAGGATTGCTATAATTATAGGCTGCAACATAATTTTCTTCAGTGTAGTTGGTATGAGAACAATGCGTTACTATATCCAATATCTACCTTTTCTATATTTAGTAGAGGCATTTCTTTTATTCAGGATTTTTAAATGGAAGAAGATATTGGCTATTATAATTCTTATACTTATCATTTTTACAAATTTTCTCGCAAGGCCCAACCCTCTTTTTCTGACGAGATTTTTACCAGAGCGGTTTGATTTTAGTCGATATTCAAAATTTAGAATATATTTTTTAGATTAT
>CAZBAQ010000031.1:0-8626 GCA_964489855.1 uncultured Planctomycetia bacterium
CAGGAGTTCAATGTGACTGTAGACGGCGTGTTGAGAAATCTGCCAGAGCCGTTTTTCGTAATAGCCACGCAAAACCCGATAGAGTTTCACGGTACATACCCGCTGCCGGAATCCCAGGTCGACAGGTTTCTCATGCAGCTCGGCGTCGGTTATCCGTCAAATCAGGAAGAGGTCAAGATCCTTACGAGAAATCTAAAAGTCTCACCACTGGAAGATCTAGAGAGTGTGGTAAGCGCGCAGGATATTATCGAGACACAGAAGGCAGTGTCATCTGTTCACATAGAGCCAAAGGTGACAGATTATATCGTAAACATAATCTCGGCGACAAGGAATCTCCCCGGAGATATAAAGCTTGGCGCGAGCCCCCGTGCGTCTCTTGCCCTCATGCGCACGAGCAGGGCCCTGGCATTTCTTGACAAAAGGGATTATGTAATACCGGATGATGTCAAAAAATTGGCTCTTCCGGTCTTGAGGCACAGGGTCATACTTCAACCCAGGTCTATCGTGCGCGGTCTTACCCCGAACGACATCGTGAAGCATATACTAAAACAGGCAACAGTCCCGGTTTAATATATGTTTACTGCGAAAAGTATTTTTCTGGTAATAACAGTAATTATCCTCCTTGCCATTGCGTGGAACACAGACATAACAATGGTGTACATCTTCTTTGTGATAAGCTTTGTTATGTTTGTGCTCTCCTTTATACATCTTCAGATCAGCATACCTGATATTTCAGTCACAAGAGAACTTAATGAAACAGCATTTGAGGACGACATGCTAAATGTCAAAATGGAGATCTCTAACAGGCGGGGTCTCACGACCAGTTTTTTCGAGCTGATCGATAGGTTTCCGGCAGGCCCGCCTGATGAAAAAGATATCTCTATCTTTATGCTGGACATAAAGGCGAGAGAGAAGAAAAAGATAAGTTATGTGGCGAATTGCTACAAAAGAGGACTGTGGGAACTGGGTCCTGTAAGGGTGGTTTCACAGGACGCGCTTGGATTTTTCAGGATGAAAAGATCATTAAAGGTCTTCTCGCAATTATTAATATATCCAAGCTTGTTCAATGTATTCGCGTTTCCTCCTCTTGCCAGCGGTTCTGTTTCATGGATGGGCGTTGAGACAGCAAGGATAAGCGGTGACAGCCACGAGTTCTTTGGCGTAAGGGAGTACCAGCGCGGAGACTCGATGAGCCGCATACACTGGCTGTCCTCAGCCAGGCACAATAAACTGATTGTAAAGCAATTTGAACGCAATGCCGTGCAGGAAGTGACGATAGTCCTTGATCTGAAAAAAGGTCATGATATCGGGACAGGAAAAGCGACCACTCTGGAATACGCGGTTAAGATAGCAGGTTCTGTTGCGCGGTACCTTTTAAACGAGGGCGCGTTTGTGCAGATGATCGGGTACGGGAAAGAGGCGGCAATACTTCCTTTTGGAAAAGGCGAGTCAGCAAGACACAAGATCCTGGAGTATCTCGCAAGGGTCCAGGCAGATGGCGATTTTTCTCTTGCGCAGACACTGGAGGAGGCGAGTTTTGTCACGCCGTACAGCTCTACATTGATCGCGATAATGCTGGACAATGATATGGAGGCGGTATCAAGTCTTGTGCAGTTCAAGGTAAAGGGTATAAAACTTATACTCATAGTGCTTTCGGCCTCTACGTTCGGTCCTGTGGAAGAATCCGCGCAGCTGGACGTAGACGAGGCTAAAAGATTTGACGAGGGTCTTGCCAGTCTCGAGGCGTATGTTTACCGTGTTTCAAAAGGCGATGATCTAGAGAAGAAATTCGAGGCTGTGTAAATTATTATGGATAGAGACGCATTATATTATCATTTCGCAAACCTGGGGCTGGTGTTGATAGGCCTGCTGAGTATCCAGTCGATGCTGGGTCCTTTTGCAACAATGATCCTGATACCCGGTACCATCGCGGGTTTTCTTATAAGCTGGCAGATAAAGGATTCCAGGCCGCAGCACCTGGATACCTTGACAGGCATGCTGTCTCTGGCAGCAGTGGTAGTTGTTTTGAGCCGCCTGTTTAATATATCCATGGCATTCGAGACCCTTTTAAGGATCTTATCGACCGCCCTTGTATGGCTTACACTTTTTCAGAGCTTTGGCCTGAAAACAGGCAAGAGCTACGCGACCCTCCAGTTCATATCAATAATCCTATTGATCTCGTCAGTCGCGCTCGCGCTTGAGGAGGAATCTTACTACGCGATAATGCTGGCGGCGTTTTTATTTATTTTTATTTTTACAATGCGGCTGAACCTGGTGTGCGAGAAAAAAAGAAAGGGCTCGACCATAATAGGCGATCGCGAAGAGGTGATGACCCTGTGGCAGCAGATAAAGGTGGGCGCGCTTATGTTTTCGTTTGTCCTGATAGTCGCCTCGCTTGTCTACCCGTTTGTCCCGAGGTTTGAAGACCTATCCATGGATGCTATTCCTTCTACGCTGATCGGTATCATGGACGAGGTGCCTATTTTGAAATTATTAAAAGACGCGCCCAGGACAATAAAGGAAAACAAGAAGGCCAGAAAACAGCAGGCGCTTGATGACGAGAGCAAAAAGAGAGAAAGAGACGGCATACGGCAAAGAAGAGACGATGAGATCAGGAAAAGCGAAAAAGATAAAGAAGAAAAGAAACAGGAGACGACAGAAAGATTTCGTTCGAAAAAATTTGATGAGCAGGTGGACGCGTTCAAGGTAGAGTCTTTGAACGTAGAGGTGGATAAAAACGAGACACCTCTCGATGAGGAGCGCAGACTCAGGGCGGAATTAAAGATGAACGACGGCTCCACTATCCCGGCGACGCAGCTTGTTGACTGGAAGGTGACCGGCACTGCAAAGGTTTCAATAGATGACGACGGAAACATGACGCCAAAGGAGCAGGGCCATATAACCGTGTCGGCCTCTTATCTGGGGAACTTTAGCAACGACGTGAGCGTGGAAATCACGGAGCCGGTCGGCCCCCCGCCGCCGAAAAAGAGCTGGGTGTATTACCTGGTCATGACGTTATTGTGGATATTGATTTTATTGTTTTTGGCCGTGGCAGTTTTATTTTTTATAAGAAGCAGGAAGTTGAGCGAGATGGCGATAAAGAATCCCAGGGAATTCATCAAGGAGATATATGTCACGCTCTGCAGGGGATTCAGGGTGTATGGCATTCGCAGATTCAATTACGTGGCGCCCAGGGAGTTTTTCGAGTCGTCAAAGGTTATTGTATCCTCGAGCCCGGAGCCGATGTACCTGATGACCGAGGGCGTTTTAGAGGCGCGTTTTTCCACCCACGAGATCTCGACCAGACACTCCTGGCAGAACCTCGGCCTGTTCCACGATGTAAAATCCGTTGTCCTCGACCGCGACGAAGGCAAACACTTCTGGAAAAAGATCCTCTTCAGCATACTGCTCTTAGACGTTCTACTCGTCCCAAAGCAAGATTAGAATTTTACTGGTTTGTTCCCGGAGCAGGCAGGTCTTCGAAAAGACGCTCGGTTGCCCCAGCGAGGCAGCCTCGCTCAGTGTAATTTTTTTCTCTCGCCTGTCTATAGTTTCCGGGCGAACCATGCCCGAAAAAAATTCCAATGCTTTTCTCAGACCTGCCTGCTCCGGACAGACGAACAAGTTATGGTAGGTCAGGTTTAAACCTGACCTACCAAGACTTTTCATGGGTTGGCAGGGATGGGGTCTGAGGCACGTTAGAAATATTTCGCCAAATGTGCGAGCCGTAAACCGTAGCGCACGGCAAAATCATTCCAGTGCCGAATGACCCCATCCCTGCCAGTAAAAAGACAAACATGTATCTTGACTTTATATGGGGTTTATTATATTATATACGAAACAATTAAGGAAATTTGTCCCTCGCCGCACAAGACAAGAACTAGAGCGGCTCGGGATCAAATTTACTTCGTAAATTTGGGAGGTAGATAGATATGGGTATGTGGGTTGGAAGGGGACGCAAGGCGCGGAGGTGTTACGGGTTTGACGAGATAGCCCTTGTGCCGGGTGATGTCACGATAAATCCGAACGAGGTGGATACGAGCATGGAGATCGGCGCTAAAAAATACAAGGTGTCTATACTTGCAGCTGCAATGGACGGCGTCGTAGACGTGAAGTTTGCCATAGAGATGTCCAGACTCGGCGGCATAGCTGTCTTGAACCTGGACGGTGTGCAGACCCGTTACGAAGATCCTGAGGAGATACTCAAGAAAATCACAAAGGCAAGCCCGCAGGAAGCCACGAAGCTTGTCCAGTCGCTCTATGTAAAACCCATACAGGAAAAACTCATCACAAAGAGGATAAAGGAGATAAAGAAAGCCAAGGCAACAGCCGCAGTCTCGACGATCCCGCAGAACGCAGAACGTTTTGGGAAGATCGCGCAGGACGCGGACGCGGATATGTTTGTTGTGCAGTCAACGGTCATAAGTACGCGCCACATATCAAAAGAATATAAAGTCGTCGACCTTAAAAAATTTATAAAGTCAATGAAGATACCTGTTATACTCGGAAATTGCGTCACTTATTCCGTGGCGCTTGAGTTAATGACAACAGGCGCGAGCGCGATCTTAGTCGGCATCGGACCTGGCGCAGCATGCACCACAAGAGGCGTTTTGGGTATAGGCGTTCCGCAGGTCACAGCGACATCAGACGTGGCAGCAGCGCGCGATTTTTACTACAAGAAAAAAGGTAAGTACATCCCGATTATTACAGACGGAGGTATGGATTCGGGCGGTGACATCTGCAAGGCATTTGCTAGCGGCGCAGACGCGGTAATGGTCGGCTCTGCATTTGCCCGGGCAAAAGAGGCGCCTGGCAAAGGATATCACTGGGGTATGGCAACGCCTCACGCGAACCTGCCAAGAGGAACACGCGTCCATGTAGGCACCACAGGGACGCTGGAAGAGATCCTTCTCGGACCTGCAAAGCTCGACGACGGCTCTCAAAATCTTGTTGGCGCGCTGATGACATCAATGGGCAATCTTGGCGCAAATAATATAAAGGACATGCAGCTCACAGAGATCATAATCGCCCCATCCATCAAGACCGAAGGAAAACTCATGCAGCGCGCGCAAAGAATCGGAATGGGAAAATAAAATAGCGAGTTCATGTATCACACTGATTTCGTTCACCTACACGTCCACACCCAGTACTCTCTCCTTGACGGGGCATGCCTTATAAAAAAACTTGCTGACAGCGCTAGGCGCATGAAGATGCCCGCGGTAGCCATGACCGACCACGGCAACATGTTTGGCGCTATCGAGTTTTACCAGGCCTGTATGCAGCACGGCGTCAAACCTATCATAGGGTGCGAGATCTATATCGCGCCGAAAGACAGGTTTGACAAGACCATCTATAGCGGCGGCGAGACATCCAATCATCTGATACTTCTGGCTAAAGACGAGACAGGCTACAGAAACCTGATGAAGCTTGTTTCCATTGGTTACCTCGAAGGTTTTTATTACAAACCCAGGATAGATAAAAAATGCCTGGCTGAACATTCAGAAGGACTGATCGGACTTACCGCCTGCCTTAAAGGTGAATTCGCGCGGCTCGCCCTTGACAATAAAGAGGATAAGATCAAGGAATCAGCAGGTCAGTATCAGGATATACTGGGCAGGGATAATTTTTATTTTGAGATCCAGAATAATTTGATCCCGGAGCAGGGAAAGGTTTCAAAGGCGCTTATAAGATCAGGCAAGGCCCTGGGCATAGAGGTCGTGGCCACAAACGACGTACATTATCTGACCAAGGACAGCGCCAGGGCGCACGAGGCGCTTCTCTGCATACAGACGCAGACCACGCTTGATGACCCTAACCGCATGAGACTTCAGACAGATGAGTTTTATCTCAAATCCGCCGAGGAAATGAAAGCGCTTTTCAGGGAAGCGCCAAAAGCGATTCAAAACACTATAGATATAACAGAGAAGTGCAACCTGGAGCTGGATTTTTCAAAGACATTCCTGCCTCACTATGTAGCCCCGGAAGGAACAACGCGCGAGCAATACATGAGAGACCTTTGCGAGGAGGGTTTGAAAAAAAGATATTCTAACATTACACAAGAGGTAAGGGACAGGCTCGCGCGCGAGATCGGTGTAATCAATAAATCAGGCTATACCAGTTATTTTTTGATCACGAGGGACTTTGTGCATTACGCGAAAGAAAAAGGCATAGCGGTCGGGCCTGGCAGGGGATCCGCGGCGGGCAGCATCGTGAGTTATTGCCTTGGGATCACAGACATAGACCCTTTAAGGTATAATCTCCTTTTTGAAAGGTTTTTGAACGAAGAGCGCGTTACAATGCCTGATATTGATATTGACTTCTGTTACGAACGCAGGGGCGAGGTGATCGATTATGTAATACAGAAATACGGACAGGATAACGTCGCGCAGATCATCACGTTTGGCACAATGGCCGCGCGCGGTGTTCTCAGGGACGTGGGAAGGGTCATGAACATACCGTATGGCGAAGTGGACAAGATCGCGAAACTCGTGCCAATGGACCCGAACATGACGCTGGACCTCGCGCTTTCGCAAGAGCCGGATCTAAAAGAGCTCTACAAGCAGGACGAGAGGATAAAGGAACTTATTGACACATCCCGCCATCTCGAGGGCTTGACGCGCCACGCGTCAACGCACGCGGCAGGCGTTGTCATAAGCGAGGACCGGCTCGAAAATCATGTGCCGCTTTTCAAGACATCTGACGGCCAGATCTCGACCGGCTATGCAATGACATCGCTTGAGAAAATAGGACTTTTGAAAATGGATTTCCTGGGCCTGAGGACACTGACGGTTATCCAGGAAGCCATAAAGATAGTCAATCGTGTAAATAAAATGGAGCTGGATGTAGATGATATTTCAATAGACGACTTAAAGACGTACAGGTTTTTGGGCAGGGCTCAGACAATGGGAATATTCCAGCTGGAATCATCGGGCATGAGGGATCTGTTGAAAAAATTAAAGCCTGAGAGGTTTGAGGATATAGTGGCGCTCCTGGCGCTTTACAGACCTGGCCCTATAGGCAGCGGTATGCTTGATGATTTTATGAAGCGAAAACACGGCGAGGTGGATGTGCGCTATGACCACCCGCTGCTCGAGACCATTTTAAAACAGACCTATGGCATCATCGTCTACCAGGAGCAGGTAATGATGATAGTATCGAGTCTTGCTGGTTTTTCTCTTGCCCAGGCAGATCTTTTGCGCAGGGCGATCGGTAAAAAGACGCCTGAGATAATGGACCAGCAGAGAAAGCTGTTTATAGATGGCGCGGCAAAAAATAAAATCGATAAAAGAATAGCTGAAAAGATATTTAACTTGATAGAGCACTTTGCCGGTTACGGATTCAACAAAAGTCATTCTGCTGCGTATGCCATGATCTCGTACAGGACAGCGTTTTTAAAGGCGAATCATCCGGTTGAGTTCATGACCGCGCTTCTGACAAGCGAAAAAGACAATACGGACAAGATCGTCGAATACATAAATGAGGCAGAGTCCATGCATATAAAGATACTGCCGCCCGACGTGAACGAGAGCTTCGCGAATTTTACAATGATCGGCAGGGACGCTATACGGTTCGGGCTCGGCGCTGTCAAGAACGTGGGCCAGGGGGCCATAGAATCCATTATTGAGACGAGAAAAAAACAGGGACCGTTTAGATCATTGTCTGAATTTTGCGAGCGTACTAATTCGCGGCTCGTCAATAAAAAGGTAATAGAGAGCCTTATAAAGTGCGGGGCGTTTGACAGCCTGGGTCTCAGGCGTTCGCAGATGATGGCAATGCTGGCAAAGGTAATGGACGCGGCCAACGCCATACAGAAAGAAAAATCAATCGGCCAGATGCTTCTTTTTGACAATCAAAATATCGGAGGGGACGAGGCGCCGGATATAAAAGAGTGGCCGGAAGGCCAACTCCTGCATTTTGAAAAAGAGATGCTCGGGTTTTACATAACAGGCCATCCGCTTGCAAAATACGAGAATATGCTGAACGAGTATTCCACGGCGAACAGCACCAGGCTCAAGAACCTGAAAGACGGGACAAAGGTCTGGTTCGGTGGAATAATAAGCAAGATCAAAAGTACCATCACCAAACGCACCGGCGAGAAAATGGCGATCATGCTCGTAGAGGACCTGGAGGGCAAGACCGAGGTCCTGGTATTCCCTGCGTCATACAAAAAAGTATCAAAGTACATAAGGCCGAATTTCGCTGTTTTCATAAGCGGGAGATTAGACCTGAGGGAAGACCGGCCAAAGATAATCGTCGAGGATATCATCCCGATAGAAGAGGCAAGGCTGCGTTTTACAAAGGCCATATCAATAAATCTTATCTCACTTGGCATGGAGGACGAGACGCTCGCGAGATTGAAGTCAGTTTTTGAAAAACACAGGGGCAATACCCCTGTCTATCTAAACGTCTCCACAAAGAAAAACGGCTCCTACCGTATAGAGATAGATAAGAAACTTTTTGTGAATCCTACCGATGACATGCTCGCGGAATTAGAGGAATTCGTGGGCCGTGACCACATCCATTTCGAAAAATCCCAGGTTCAAATGTAATATTTTCAATGTTGCGTTACGCTTTCGCACCACCCAGCCCAGCGGGTTTTGGGGCATCTTTTTCGCGAGCGGGCACG
>CAZBAQ010000032.1:0-8549 GCA_964489855.1 uncultured Planctomycetia bacterium
ATTTTTTTCATCCACGATCCCATCGTTGTCTTCGTCAAGATACGGAATCGCTATGGTCATCTCCTTGGTAAAATCTTCGCCATGGCTTGCAAATTTATATTCCCTGTACTCACCTGCCGCGACAATATCCTCTTTATACCCCGAATCAATCTGTCTCAAAACTTCTCTTTCATCCAGTTTCTTTATATCTATAACATCGTCTGTTTCTAAAATACCTGCCGATAATAAAAGAGATGTCTTATCTGAAAGTTCGATTTTGTACATTTCGTTTTTATATACATTCTGCCTTCCTCCCTTATTCGCTCCCTTATTCTCTTCTCTTTTCTTCCCATTAGTAACATAAATCATCTCAGGACATGCTCTAATAAAATAATCATCGCCTTTTGCGCAAACCCCTGCAATATAAACGCCAGGATCATAATACGTAAATCCTGCCTCTGGCGCGCTTGTCACAAGATCACAGGCTCCATCCCCATCAAAATCCCAAAGATAGCTGGCATCCTGCAGATCAAAATCGCTTACAAAAGAAAATTCTGCTTCAAAAGGGGCTTTTCCCTTTCTTTTCTTAATTTGCAACTTGCCGCATTTGACTGTATTCTTATCAAACACCCCGAATCTGAGTTCTTTCCTGGCCTCTTTAGATATATTATTCTGATCAGTAACACGTAGGGAAGGCGCATACAGCCCTGGCTGAAAATAGGTATGGCTTACTACAGGAGAATCTATCGAGGTAAAATCAAAAATTCCATCACCTTCAAAATCCCACTGGTATTTCTGAATTGGATTAATGTTATCTATCAAGGCATCGAAATTCACTTCTATGGGGACATTGCCCTTATAATCTGAAATTATCGGCTTAACATTTAATGTCCCCGGATCCAAAATCTCAATTGAAACTTTTTCGGAATCACTCAGCCCTTCGAAACTCGTCACCTTAAATACGACCGCGTAGGTCGCCGGGGTGCCGTAAGTCTTAACCACATCAGTCGATTCATCAGACAAGGCTTCATACACGCCATCGCCATTAAAATCCCATTCGTATTTGCATATATCTGCGGGCGATATTACGCTACCTTTAAAATAAACCTTGCATGGTGCAATACCCTTTAAAGGATCGGCATCTAGGAAAACATAAGGCGCGTCAGAATTTCTCTCTACCTCGATCTTGACAGTGTGCGTTTTTGTCTGGCCATTTTTATTTGTCTTTCGCAAAACCGCTGTAAAATCACCCTTACCCGTGTAAATAAATACCGCGTCGCCTGTCTCGAGCGAAGTAAAATCATACACGCCTTTCCCATCAAAATCCCATTCATATTTCACGACCGAGCCATCATCAACGCTCTCTGCGCTAAAATTCACCTCGAGCGGCGCCGTGCCTCTCAACGGCTCTGCAAGCGGCCTTTCAGGAGGCGGCGAAACGTACTCTGTTACGACTATTTTAACCCTCTCGGAAGCCTTATCCTTTTTGTCGCTGACGCTAAATGTTAGAAAATATTCTCCAGCCTGATTAAGGCCAGGGCTCCAGGAAAATTTCCTGATGCTGGAATTGAAGCTGGCGCCCTGCGGTAATGTATCTACGGAATAAAAAAGTTCATCCCCATCTAAATCCAACGCCTCTATGACAAACTCTAAAATATTGCCCGCAACAACCTCTTTTTCTCCAATAGTAAGCAGGACCGGCGTCTGATTTGGCTTTGGTTTAGGTGAAATATCAACCTTTTCCCTATTCGAATCGGTTTGCTTATTATCATAAATCAACGCGCAATAAATGTTATGCTGACCGACTTCATCGATCTTTAAATTAAAACTAAATCCCTTATATCCGTCAAAATTGACATTTCTGGTCACTCTAACCTTTTCATCCACAAAAAGCTTTAACTCGCCTTTTAAATCAAAGCTCGAAAAACAAAAGGCGTTTAATTTCATAACGTCGTTCTCTATATATTCTTTTTTATCCAATTTCAATTCTATGTTTACCTCTTCTCCCGCATCAAAAAATATCGAACCCTGCGCGATTACTGAATCCTTATACAAGAATCTATATAGGATCCTGTAAAGACCTGAGGCCTTAAATTCCGGCTTTATCTCTCTATCCAAAATATTTGCGCCTTTATCCAGATCAATATCTTCATCCAATACCTGAACAGCGCTAGAATCTGGTGCGATTAAATCTGTGATCAATCTTACGCTTGCCGCGTCCCGCGAATCAAGTCTCCAGCTTATGGATACCTTCTCGCCATCCTGGTAACTATTTTTATCGCACCCTGCCTCGATTATTTTAATAGAAGCATCCGACTCTTCTGCGTCACCAAGAAACAATGAGTTTAAATAAAGAGCCTTGCCTGACGCAAAATATACGCCGTAATAAATCTTTTCCTGATCAGTCGTATCAGGTATATTAAAAATGATTTCCTCTTCGTTATTCAATATAAAATCTTTCCTCGCCTCAAAATCTCCGCACCTCGCTTCTGCAAAAAGATCCATATTATCTATTGAACCGATATTTTTGATATTGAGTCTGAAAACGCCGGCCTTGAAACCTGCCTTGACCTTGACCTTCACGCCTTTTATACTGAACTCTATAGCGTGTCTTTGTCCCTCAAATGTATATTCTGCCTCATACGCGCCTTCCTCGAAATCAACAGGAAGCGCAAATTTAAACTGCAGGACCTTTTCAGCTCCCGGCTCTAAAAATTCTGACAGGCCCTGGCCGTACAAATCCTTGAATTTAAAATCGATCTTGCACGTCCCTCCAGCATTGCCGCTGTTTGTGGCCTTAAACCTAAATAATGCTTTTTCCCCGGCATTAAATACAATATTTTCATCCTCTAAACATGTGATTTCAATCTCTGAACAAGGTTCTGGCTCTACTGGCACATCTAAATCACTTACATAAAATCTTTCTACTGTCTGTGCATTTTTATCCGGAACTGGAGATTTCAAAGCAGCCTGCAGATAATATTTTCCAATATCTTCAATACCGGGTATTTCAAGATTAACTGTCTTTTTACGCACTACATTGGATATATTTACCTCTTTTTTAAAGATCGACGAGTCTTCAGATGCATATTCATTATCAGGAATGTATATAGCTAGAAATCTATATCTTAAAAGCGAGGTTTCACTATTATATCTGTCCTGCACCTGGATAAAATAATTCGAAGGCTCATCTACCTGAAACTGCATTGTCAAATCCTCACCTTCAAAACCCGCGACCGAGTCTATCCAGGACTGGCGGGAGGCCTTATAGAGCTTCATATAAGGCCTGATGTTTAAAGGCACATCCTTTAGATAAATCAGCATCTTGCCGGAATCAGGAATCGACAATTTGTAAAAATCAGAATCACCTTTTGTAGAAATCGTGGAAAAATAATTTTTGCCAAAGTCGACAAGCACAGCCTCTTCCTTAGCATCATTCGGCTCGAATTCATCAAGCGTCTTTATAAAATAGGATATGAAAGAATACGTATCTATGGAAGAAAAACTTGAATACCAGTCTCTTATCAAAAGATAATAAGCCCCGGCCTCTTCTATTTCTGCCTCGAGCTCTATCTTTTCTCCGTCAGAGCCGGCCTTTTGCGAAATTAATTTGCCTTTAGAGTCGTAGATCTTTAAGGATGGCCTGAACCCGCCAGGCACGTCCTGCATCTGTACAAAAAATACGCCTTTTTCTTCAATGTCAAATTTAAAATAATCCTCGTCTCCTGCAGGAAAAATAGTAGGATAAATTACCTTTCTTGCATCAATCGCCTTTGCTGTGTCAAAACCAGGGTTTGGCTCATACTCATCCGCGCCCTGCACAAGAGTTATATTTAAATTATATTTCTTGTGAGAAGAGAAACCATTATATCTATCTTTTAACATAATATAGTAAGACCCTATCTCTGAAACCTCCAAAGAATACTCGATCTCCTGGCCTGAAAATGCCGCTGTAGAGACGATTATTCGTCTCTCAGGGCTGTAGACCACGACATTTGGAGTAAAATCCTGCGCAACATCCTTAACCGAAACCTTTAATATACAGGCTGATTCTACGGATACCTTGAAGAAATCTTCATCGCCATAATCGTAAATCTCGCCGCTTATACTCGCGCCTGAACCAATGTCAGTAGCGCTGTCAAAATCATTATTTGGTTCTGTTTCTTGCTTCAAAGTGCTCTCTCCTGTCTTCCCATTATCAGAACTCTTGCCATCCCCTTCCATCTCCTGTGAAAAAACCTCAAGAACGTTATCGCCTTCACTAATTTGAATTTCCTTTGCAATATCATCGGGCTCTAAGCTCAGTTTATACGTCCCAACTGGCACATGTCTAAATTCAAAGCTTGAATCTGTCGAAACTACTGCGTATCTTTTTGGCCAAGAAATATCTACTGGCTCCAATGTTAAATCAGATCCAATTAAGCCTATAGCTGTGCCAAAAATATTCCCATATCTTGCAGGGGTTAAGGTTATATCTATATTGTTATCACCTGCCAAAATATCTATCTCATTTGAGGCCTTATTGTATCCGGGGGCCTCGACATTTAAAATATATTTACCTTTAGAAACGCCTTTGATTCTATATCTTCCCTCGCTATTCGTATAAACACTGTTGACCAGCGCGCCGCCTACGGGATTACCCTTGTCATCCCTTATCACTCCCCATAAATCACCCTTTTCCACGCCTAGCAATACCTTTATATATAAAGTCGCGGAATCTATCTTCTCGCCGTCATTATTAATGATTATCTTTGCCGGGATCGCTTCATCCGGCGCGTATACTAGCTTTTCCATGACTATTTCAAGCATTTCAAAAAAAGCGGCTGGTAAATCATCTTCCTCGTAAATCAAAGACCCGGGGATATCAATGGTCACGCTTGAGGAGCCGCTGAGTTTAGAATTCGAGTATACCTCGAGCTTTATCCTGTTCTCGCCTCTTGCCGCTTCTTTAGGCAGAATATAAGATTCCTGCCACGCATAATTCTCTGCCTCAGCCAAAGTCATAGTCTCTGTCTTGTAAAAAACCTGCTTATTTTCTGAATCAAGGACATTTAAAATCAGGAGAAGCTGAATGCCTGACTTGGAATTATTCGTCACGCTGGCATCTATCAAGACTATTTGCCCTGGCATGTATTGTTTTTTATTGGTCTCCAGGCTAGTCTCCACGCTCACCTCAAAAACATTTATCCCTCTTTCTGCCCTGCCCAGAAAGTCATTTCCAGAAGAATAAAAATTTGCAGTAATTCTATCGGTTTTGGCAACGGTTATTTTTTTGACAAAGGAGACTTCGGCGTCAGCCAGGGCGCTGATTGATCCTGTAAATTTTAGGTCGTGATGATTGAACTGGGCCTTGCACTTTAAGGTTTGATCCTGGCCGGTATTATTCTTTATATGGAAGGTAAACGCGGCTTCAGTGCCTTGGATATAATTTTCGCTGTCAGTGGTTATATTAAACGTGAAATCCGGGCTTTCTATAGACCCCTCGGGCGGCTGGGAAAAACAAAAATAAAACCCTTCTGTCTGCGGCTGGATGATCTCAAAATCTGAATTGTAAAGAATGTAATCAACGCAGTAAATCCCGGGATTATTTAAGGTTACTGCTAGTTCATATTCCGGCTGGTTTGAAATTTTTTCCTCCAGCACTGTATCGCATGGAGACCTCAGGAGTATTTTTATCTTGTTAAAATCCTTTTGGGTATTGATCACCTCTCTAAAAGTCTCGTCGGTATTATATTGCGGTAAGTCATTGCTCTTCTTTGACCATCTCACTAAATCCCTAACAAGGGCGATCTCAGAGACGCTCGTCTGGCCATTTGAGTATCCCCAATCTGAATAAAGAGAACTCGCTATGACCTTGCCATCCTCAAAATCATACATAAGCATCGCTGGCATTAGATTCTTTGTCCGCCTGAGAAGAATCTTTGCGTCATCAGGATAATTTGTAAAATATCCGTCTATCTTTACATCCGGATAAAATTCTTTCTGGGATGATAAGATCTGGTGAAAATTCTCAATGTACGCTGCCTTTGAATGACACGATACATCCTCCTGCCAACCATAACCCTCAAGCGTCCCTCCTGGAAGCGCGTTAAAGTTGTAGCCATACTGTTGAGAGAAACATATAATAGTGCCTCCATTTTTTACAAATTCAGATAGTTTTTTCCTGAATATGGCTGAATGAGAAAGACCAGAAAGTCCGCCAGAAGGGATGACCAGTAATTTTTGTTCATTTACTATGGATGGATTAAACGTATGGTCTATTATACGAACGGGCTCTTTAACCTTCTCAATAATCAATTTCGCAAGCTCATTGTAGCAGCCATTCGCTAAAATAGCTACATCAGGGCATTCTAGATATTCCTTTGAGGCGCTGGTGTGGTTCTGGTGAAAGGACGCATTTTTTTCGTTAAGCAGCTCCTCCCATTTAGCAATAACATCTGTTTCGCGATCTCCATCCTGCAATTCTTTCTGCGCCTTTTCAAACCCTACAATTCCTTCCCAATATTTCAGCAAATATGCCTTGTTCTTTCTGCCGGCTATCCTCAAATAGAGGTCAAAAAACTCGCGAGGATTTATATCTATACCTTTTACAAAACTGACTACATCAAATGTGTCGTCTGGATGATCGATGCCCGGCCCAGATAGAAATGCGACTAAATTTTTGCTCCTGTAAGGTTTATAGCGATTAAAAAAACTACTTTTTGCGCCTTTTTCCAGCTTATCAAGCAATGCTGTTATAACTAACTTACTATCACAAAAATTAAAATGGTCCAGACCTACAAAATACTCATAACCAATGTCATCTCGAGCATCGATAACAGGGCTCCAATCACCAACCACCCAATCTTCATCTCCGATTGCTATAAAGGTCTTTATGGTAGGAACGGGTCCAAGCCCTTCTATGCTTTTTAAAAAAAGGCTTTCCGGTATCAATTCTTTTCTCAATTTTTCAGATTCCATCCTGCTGCCAGGGATCCAGACCTTACCAGATAAAAGCTCCAGCGCATACTCATAAGCGATCATGCTCTGCATAAAAACCGAGGGAATTATTTGCGCTGTCTCTTTTATATTGGCCACTAAGCTGGTAGAACCGTTATTTGGCGGCGCAAGCTCTATTACTGTATCGATATTATTTCTATAAGGTGTAAGACCGTAAGAATGAGAGTATGATGTTACCGCAAGCGCGCCTGTGGAGTGAGTTATAACATCTGCCTTTTCATAATTTCTGCCTGGCAGGTTTCTGTTTAAGTAGTCTATGCCATATTTCAATGCGCTCCCAACATCATCACCCAAGTCTTTTGCGCCGTAACCCCAGGAATCCCCTACAGCCGGCTCATCTACTATATGGTCGTTATCAGTATCAACGGGATTGCCGCGCATATCCACGACAATCACGTCGTAACCATTTTCAGTCAGTTCTGCCGTATAATTATTTTCTTCTTCATGCCAAACTTTTCCATTTGAGTTAAAGCCATGGACTAACAATATAGGCTTTTCTTTTGTCTTGGATGCGGCGCTTTCATGTATATATACGTTTATCTTTGCGCCTTTCGTGCTATCAATTGTGACAAATTTTGCCCCACTAGTCTCTCCAAACAAAGATGCTGCAGAGAAGAATAGAGACAATGCCGTTATAGAAGCAATAAATATCTTCATATAGAAATAAAGACACGGTTACGGAATTAATTTTTTAGGGCTGGATTTTCCGTTTTTCAAAACCCAGAGGCTATTATCTCTTAGGAAAATTTTCGTTTCATGCCTTTTTGAATAATCGGATGTCTCAGGTCTATTAATCGGATCGAATGGTCTTCTCTGTATGATCTTATCCTTGTCCGTCTTTGTCTTTTTGTCGCTTCCATCGGGTCTAATAGTCAAACGCCTTATGGCTACCGTATTTATTCCGCGTATGTGATGCTTTGTAATTTCTTCACAAAATGCAATTCTTCTGTCTTTTGTCCAGCCAGGTGAATGCATGTCTACCCTGAAAAAATTTCTCCACTTATGTTTCTTGAAAAATCTTGCGATATGATTTGATGGTGAATGATCTTTAAAGGTAAGTTTTTTTAAATTACTACCGTCTATGTCTACTACCCAGATGTCAGTGTTTCCTACCGGCGTTAGCGCGCTAAAAGCAACTTTGTCCTCATCCGGCGAAAGCTCAAAATCTATAATCTTTACAATACGCGCCCCATCGCCAACCTGAGCACAACCTGAAACAACTACCCCAAGTAGAACTATATACAACCCTGCTCTAATCATCCCACCCGTACTTATTGTTTGCGCTTCCCGCGCAATACCTTGAGCAGTTTAGAATATGTATCGATATCGTCGGGTTTGCTTTCGTTTAAGATGCTTATCAATCTCTTCTTTTTGTAATCGGATGAACTCTCTTTCCTCTCATCCACCAAAAGCTCATAGGCATCCACTCCGAGCGCATCTGCTATTTTGCAAATTATAATTAAGGTGGGAAGTTTTTTGCCGCTTTCTATCCTGCTTATGTAGGTTGCGTGGATATCTACTGCTTCTGCCAGGCGTTCCTGTGTCATGCCCCTGGCATTTCGGAATGTTCT
>CAZBAQ010000033.1:0-8471 GCA_964489855.1 uncultured Planctomycetia bacterium
TCAAAGACATCGATTGACTTCACGAGATCCTTGCCAGTTTCCTTTATCAGATCAAATATGCTCAAAGAGGCCACAGAATCATCTATGAGTATTGATATATCTCTTTTTACAGAAGGGTATCTGGGGATATGGCTGACTCTTTTCTTTAGATCCGCGATGCCCAATAGGTCCTCTATGTATATCTCTGCGATATAGACCTTTTGTTTTATATCAAACTTTTTGGCGATCTCCTTTTTTACTTCTCCCAGGACACCTACTGTCTCTTCGCCTATCTTTATGGAGCTCGACATCTTGTCCCTGAATATAAAGGAATCTTTTGCCTCAAGAGCGTATCCCTTTATACCGAGCTCGCTCAAAAGGAGCTCCACGCTCCCCTTTAAATCAAAGAAATCTATATCCCTTGATTTTTCCTTCCAGTTACCGGAGGTCGCGCCGCACATACCCAGGCATATATTTTTCTTTTCTCTTACACTGTCCCCTTCTCCCTTAAGATACACCTTGCTCAATTCAAAAAGCCTGAGAGAGGAACTACGTCTGTTAAGGTTCCAGCTCACTACCTCAAGCATCTCTGGTAAAAGGCTCGGCCTCATAAATTCCTGGTTGGCGCTCAAAGGATTTTCAAGCCGCACAAGATTATCAAAACTGATGCCCAGCGACTCCACGGAAGACCTGCTTGTTAAACTATATGTAACGATCTCGTTCATGCCAAGTAATACAAGGACATCTTTTGCCTTGCTGTCCAAAAAGACCTGCTGTTTTTTCTCTTCCTCGTACGTCTTCTGCAGTGTAAACGTGGGTATCTTTGTAGGCACTTTGTCATAGCCATACAAACGCACTATCTCTTCTATTAGATCTATGTCCTTTTCAAGATCCTGCCTGTAATTAGGCACCCTTACAATGATCTTATCCTTTGTCTTGTTAACCGTCTTTAAATCCAGCTGCTTTAAGAAATCTACTACCTTTACAGGTGTTATTTCTATGCCCAGCACCCTGGAGATCTCTTTCAGTCCCAGGGAGATTTCACGTTCCTTTATAGCCTTACCGCCCACATCAGTGACAGTGCCTGAGACCCTGCCTCCGGCAATGTCTCTTATCATCTCCTGCGCCCTGGCGCTTGCGGCAAATACCATGCTAAAATCCACGCCTCTCTCGAATCTGTAGCTCGACTCTGACGCCAGACACAGCTTTCTCTGCGCCTTTCTTACGACGATAGGATCAAAATAGGCACTCTCTAAAAACACTGTCTTTGTGTCGCCTGATATCTCTGTATCTTTTCCGCCCATTATGCCTGCTATTGCCACTGGATTTTGCGTGTCTGCTATGACCAGCATATTAGGGTCTAGCTCTCTTCTGATCCCATCAATAGCAGTAATACCTTCACCTTTTTTCGCTTTTCTGACTATAATCCTTTTGCCCTCCAGTTTATCCAGATCAAATGCGTGAAGCGGCTGTCCTGTCTCAAAAAGCACATAGTTTGTTATATCCGCCACGTTATTTATAGACCTGAGGCCCATGGCATTCAGCCTTTCAACCAGCCATTTAGGTGAAGGTCCTATTTTTACATTTTTTATAATGCATCCTACATACCTAGGGCATGCCTTTTTATCCTGGACCTCTATCTTAGCGCTGCCGCGGCCAGGCGCTTTTTTACCATAGGCCTTCTTGATGGATGCCGCTACTTCCAGCGATTTATTCGTGGCTGCTGCCAGCTCTCTTGCCACACCTATAATAGACAGGCAATCCGGCCTGTTAGGCGTTATCTCTATATCCATGACCTTGTCGCCTTCCACCTCAACTATAGAACCGACCTCAAGACCTGTCATTGTAAGGGCCTGCTGCACCTTTTCAAGTCCTCCTTTTACGTCTACAAAATCCTTTAGCCAGTTTAAACTAACTCGCATGATTACCTTCCTTTAATATTAAGTTACATCCGTAATGAGTCCATTTGTCACTGTAATGGTTTCCGGGCCTCCTCCTGTTGAATAGCTGCCGCTCCATCCTGTTGTGCCGCTAGCTGAAAAACCTGTAGCATTCACAGTGCCGTTTACATCCAACGCCTCTGTTGGGACTACAACGCCGATTCCTACGTTACCCTCTATTATCATACCATTTTCCGGAGCTGTCTCAGTGCCGGCATAATTTGAGCCTATCACGAGCCCGTCTGTCACATCCAGTGTCTCAGTTACAGTGAGCTGGACATACGAACCATTTGGCGCAGGATAATATGTCGTGAGCGTTATATCTTCTGCCATTGTAAAGATACAAAAACACAATACGCCTAGCAAAATCACTGTAATCGTTCTAACCGCCCTGTCAAACAGATCCATAACCCCTCCTTTTTTAAAACTGCCTCAAAAACCTCACGTCGTTTTCGTAAAGTAATCTTATATCATCTATGCCGTGTTTTAGCATGCAGATCCTATCCACGCCCATGCCAAACGCAAAACCGGTGTATTTTGACACGTCGTATTTCACGGATTCAAATACCCTGGGGTTTATCATGCCTGCTCCCAGCACCTCGAGCCAGCCTTTATAGGAACACACCCTGCAGCCATTGCCTTTGCATATAAAGCAGGATATATCCACTTCTGCCGACGGCTCTGTAAAAGGAAAATAATGCGGCCTGAACCTCATCTTTACCTCGTCGCCAAAATACTCTTTTGCGAAATGCTCCAGCACGCCTTTTAAATCAGAAAATACAATGCCTTCATCGACCATAAACCCCTCTATCTGGTAAAACATAAACGAGTGGCTAGCATCCACCGCGTCCGGCCTGTAGACCTTGCCTGCGTGCACCACCTGTATTGGCGGCTTTTCTTTTTCCATCATCCTTATCTGAGCGGTCGATGTCTGGCTGCGTAAAAGCCTTCCGCCATCAACATAAAACGTATGAAAGGTCTCTCTTGACGGATGATTCTTCGGGATATTAAGCCCTTCGAAATTATAAAACTCCGTCTCGACCTCCGGCGTCACCACAGACTTAAACCCCATCCTGACAAATATATCTATGATATCCTGCATGGTCTGCATCAGGGGGTGCCTGTGACCTATGTCTATCTTTATGCCAGGTAGTGTCATGTCGCTGTTTTCAAACATCGACTGTTCCTGCTCCCTGAACACATCTTCTTTTTCTTTTAATAAAGAGTCGATCTTTGTCTTTAATTCATTGATGTACTTACCGACCTTTGGCTTGTCTTTTTTCGCGACATTCTTCATGCCTTTGATCGCAGTAGTGACAACGCCTTTTCTGCCAAGATACTGGACTCTTAACTTTTCCAGGTCATCCAGACTGGACACCTCCACGGCCTCTTTTATCGCAGCTTTTTCCACGCCCTTTAACTTCTCTAAAAGCTTCATCTATTCCTCCCTCACCCCTTATCTGACAATCTTGACACGCACGTTTTGTCAGATAAGCTTACTTCTCGATGTGATACTTCTTTTTAAATTTATCTAAATTTTCATTTGAGCCAACGATTATAAAAACATCTTTTTGCTTAACAACGTAGTCTGCCTTTGGTGCCACGTTCAGCTCGCCTTCGTCTTCGCTAGACGCGTCTTTTTTGCGTATCGCAATGATATTGAGCCCGTGTTTTGCCCTTATGTCCAGATCCCTTATGGATTTTCCTGTAAATTCTTTTGGCGGCACTGTCTCCATTATGCCAAATTCCGGCGAGAGCTCTATGTGTTCCAAGATCGACGGAGAAACAAGCGAGTTCGCGACCCTTGAACCCATGTCCCTCTCCAAAAATACCACTTTTTCCACACCAATCCTCTGCAGCACCTTTCCGTGCTCGTCTGTAACAGCGCGCGCCACAACATGCTGCACGCCCAGCTCCTTCAGGATCAACGCAGTGAGAATAGACGCCTCCAGATTCGTACCTATGCCTACAATGGCCAGGTCCACATTCATTATGCCCACTGCCTTTAGCGCCTTTTCATCCGTGGCATCTACCTGTACTGCCTCTGTCACAAACTCAGACGCCTCCTGCACAAGCTCCTCGTCTTTGTCGATTCCCAATACCTGATGCCCTTTCTCGCTTAATGTTTTTGCCACGCTCATCCCGAATTCACCCAAACCAATTACCGCGAATTGTCTCATATATCATCTCCTTTTTTATCCCACCATGACCTTTTCTTCCGGGTATTTGTAAACAACCTGCTGCTCGCGCATCGCAACTGCCAGGGCCAGCGTCAAAGGTCCGATTCTACCAACAAACATCGTGATCATGATAAGAAGTTTTCCTAACGGGCTCAAGATCGGAGTAATGCCTGTTGATAAACCAACGGTGCCGAATGCAGACGTCACCTCGAACAGTATCCTTAAAAAATAATTCGGCATTGCCTCGTGAGCATGCTCGATGAAGCTCAAGAGCATTGTAAAAACCACTATCCATGTAACAGCCAACCCGCCTATCATGACCGCTTTTCTAAATACCGGCTTCGGTATGGTCCTTTTAAATACATGGATATTGTTTCTGTTCTTCATCATGCTCCACGCACCTGCCAAAAGCACCCCCAGGGTGCAGGTCTTTATGCCTCCGCCTGTAGAACCGGGTGAGGCCCCTATAAACATCAATATTATGAGAAAAAACAATGTCGGACTTGCGAGGTTTATGATCGGCAATGTATTAAACCCTGCTGTCCTCGCGGTAGTAGACTGGAAAAACGACGCGAGTATCTTATCCTTTAAAGCAAAACCGTACAATATCTTGTGATTTTCCAACAAGAAAAACACGACCGTGCCCAGAATCAGAAGCACGACGCTGACACTGACGGCGATCTTTGTCTGAAGGCTTATCCTTGAAAAAAGATGCCTTATATCTTCATTACTTCTTAAAAATAATCTCCTGAAACACCATTTGAATATCTTGGGGATATCTATAAGCACTATAAACCCTATACCGCCCAGTATGATTAAGCTCGTCATGACAAGATTCACATACGCGTCCTTAGAATAATTTGCAAAGCTTTGTGAATTAAGCGAAAAACCAGCGTTGCAAAAAGCTGATACCGAATGAAATATGGAATAAAAGATATCGCCGAATCTGTTGTGTAAAAGGAGCGCGCCTATAAGTTCTATGCAAAATGTTATGCCAAGTATATATAGGATCAGTGTCTTTACGCCCTGCACGCCTTGATGACCCAGCGCGCCTTTTATGACAATGTTTTCCCTGAGCGTGAGTTTTCTTCCTAAAAGTATCGCAAAGAAAGTAGAGAGCGTCATTATGCCCAGGCCGCCGATCTGTATCAGGAATAATATGATCAGTCGGCCCATCTCTGAAAAGTCAGCGCTTGTGTCCTTTACAATAAGCCCTGTGACGCATGTGGCGCTTGTTGCAGTAAAAAACGCGTCCACTATTCCTATAGAGGAGCCGCTGGCAGAGCATTGGGGCAGAGATAAAAGGCTTGCGCCTATGATAATCGTTATAAGAAAGCTAAATATTACCACCTGCGGCGGTTTTAGTCTTCGCATATAAGCTTTCAGCTTTCAGCATCGGATGACTGATAGCTCATTTTTTCTTAACACTCCCGACTAACTTCTTAAAACCAGGCCTGTCATTCACTGCAATATCTGCGAGGATTTTTCTATTAAGCGTTATTTTTGAATCCCGCAGGGCCTTCATGAATTTACTATAAGATATACCTAATTCCTTGCAGGCATTTGAAATCCTCAAGATCCAGAGCTGTCTAAAATCTCTTTTTTTCACGCGTCTGTCACGTGTGCTATAGGCCATGGCCTTGTTCACAGACTCCATCGTGACCCTGTGCCACTTGCTGCGGCCTGCGCGCTGGCCTTTTGCCATTTTAGAGACCTTTTTTCTGCGAGCCCTTGATGCTGGTCCGTATTTTACTCGTGTCATTTCTTTCTCCTTTTCCTTAACCGTATGGTAGAAGTTTTTTTGTCCTCTTTGCTACTTTGCCTACAATAATAGAGCTTCTTCTTAAGCCGCGCTTTCTGTCAGAAGACTTTGATGTCAAAAGGTGGCGCCTTCCCGGCTTCCATCCTTTGAGCTTGCCTTTCTTTGTTAATTTAAACCTCTTACTTGCGCTCTTGTTAGTTTTTAACTTTGGCATTGCTCTCTCCTTTATTTATTAACCTTGGTATTGGCGCGGGGCATAAAGTACACCTGGATGCTTCTGCCTTCCCGGGTAGGACCTTTTTCAACCTCTGCTACATCTACGAGATCAGAAACAACTCTATCCAGGATCTTTCTCCCTATCTCCTGGTGGCTCATTTCCCTGCCCCTGAAAACCATTGTGATCTTTGCCTTGTCTCCCCTTGATAAAAACCGTTTTAGATGCTGCAGCTTGACTTGGTAATCATGTTCTTCTATATGAGGTTTTATCTTTATCTCCTTTAGATGCACGATTTTTTGATTCTTACGAGCCTCCCTTGCCTGTTTCTCCTGCTCGTATTTGAATTTGCTATAATCCATGATGCGGCATACTGGCGGATTCGCACCCGCGGCCACCTCTACCAGATCCAGGCTGGCTTCCTGCGCTTTTTGCAATGCGTCGCGCGTGGCAACTACCCCCATCTGTTCGCCGGCAGGCCCTATAAGCCTGACCTCTTTTATCCTAATCCTTTGATTTATCCTAAGTGGTCGTGAAATAAAAATCACCTCCTGGTTAAATTTTCTCTTTGATCTCTTTTTTTATCCTCTTTATAAATTCCTCGAGCTTTACAACGCCCACGTTGCCCTCTTTTTTCGCGCGGAGCGACACCGTGTCTGCTTCTTTTTCCTTGTCACCCACCACCAGCATGTACGGGATCTTTGCCAGCTCTGCCTCTCTTATCTTATACTGGAGTTTCTCGCTTCTTTTGTCAACCTCGACCCTCACATCCTCATCCTGCAATCTATTAAAAATCTCATCCGCATAATCATGCGAGCGTTCAGTAATAGGGATGACCTTTGTCTGCACAGGACTCAGCCACACAGGAAACGCGCCTCCATAATGCTCTATGAGCGTGCCGATAAACCGCTCCATGCTCCCTAGAATTACCCTGTGCAGCATAACAGGCCGTTCTTTTTTACCCTCTGGCGAAATATATGTTAAGCCGAATCTCTCGGGAAGCGCGAAATCGCACTGCACTGTCGCGCATTGCCATGGCCGGCCCAGCGCGTCCTTTACCATGATGTCTATCTTTGGCCCGTAAAACGCGCCCTCGCCTTCATTGGTCTCGAACTCCATGCCTTTTGATGAGAGCGCCTTTTTAAGCGTACCTGTTGCCACATTCCACGCCTCGGGCGTGCCGATATATTTTGGCGGACGCGTTGAAAGATCGATCTTGTAATCCTTAAAACCAAACACCTTCATCGTATCCAGCACAAAATCTATAACGCCTTTGATCTCGCTCTCGACCTGAGACGGCAGGCAGAATATATGAGCATCGTCCTGCGTAAAACCCCTCACGCGCAAAAGCCCGTGCAGGACCCCTGATTTCTCGCGACGGTGCACATTGCCCAATTCAAAAAATCTTATCGGGAGATCCCTGTAACTCCGGATCTTTGATTTATAAATAAGCATATGAGCAGGGCAGTTCATGGGTTTTATCACGTATTCCTCGCCTTCGGTCTTAAAGATGTACATGTTTTCTTTATAATATTCGTAATGGCCTGATGTGATCCACAGATCCTTCTTTAAAATATGCGGGCTCATTACTAGTTCGTATCCACGCTTTAGATGCTCTTTCTTTACATAATCTTCTATGATCATCCTTAATATTGCGCCCCTTGGATGATAAAACACAAGCCCTGGTCCGACATCGTCGTGGATACTGAACAGCTCCAGTTCTTTGCCTATTTTTCTATGGTCGCGCTTTTTTGCTTCTTCTCTTAATTTAAGGAATCCCTCGAGCTCTGATTTACTCTCAAAACAGGTGCCGTAGATACGCTGGAGCATTGGATTTGTCTCAATGCCATGCCAGTACGCGCCTGCCAGATTCAAAAGCCTGAATGCCTTGATCTGGCCTGTGGATTTGACATGCGGGCCTTTGCAAAGATCGATAAAGTTTCCGTGCTTATAAATCGAAACAGTATCGCCTTTTAAATTATTTATCAGATCGATCTTATAAGGTTCTTTCTTGAAAATCTTGAGCGCCTCTTTTTTGGGGACCTCGCTATGTTTAAATTCCTGGTCCGCCTCAATGATCTTCTGCATCTCTTTTTCTATCCTGGCAAGGTCCTCTGGCGCAAATCCGTCTTCTTTGTCAAAATCATAGTAGAACCCGTCCTCAATAGCAGGTCCTATGCCGAGCTTCACCTTTGGGAAAAGCCGCTTTACGACATCTGCCATCACGTGCGAACAACTATGTCTTAACGCGTTTAGATCTTTTGGCATAATGTCTATTCCTTTATTCTGGCCCCTCGCAGCACAAGATTGATAACGGGCTACTCAGGGTCAGTTTTTGCCTTCGGCAAAAACTGGTGGGCCCAACAGGACTCGAACCTGTGACCTCTTCCATGTCA
>CAZBAQ010000034.1:0-8408 GCA_964489855.1 uncultured Planctomycetia bacterium
TTCAGGAATATCAAGCCTCACCAGGCGGTCAATCATCCCCGGTGGAAGATGGGCAAAAAGATCTCTGTAGATTCAGCCACGATGATGAATAAGGGTCTCGAGGTGATCGAGGCGCATCATCTTTTTGGTCTGGCCGTGGACAGGATAAAGGTGGTTATCCATCCTGAGGCAGTGGTGCATTCAATGGTGGAATTCGTAGATGGCTCCACGCTGGCGCATATGGCTACGTGTGATATGCGCACGCCGATCCAGTATGCCCTTACATATCCTTCCAGGGTTTCTTCTCCCGTAAAAGGCGTCAAGTTTTCCGAACTGGGAGAACTCAATTTTCTTCAGCCTGATTTTAAAAGATTCCCGTGTCTTGAGATCGCGTATGACGCTGGTTTAAAAGGAAAGGCATTCCCGTGCGTATTAAACGCGTCTAACGAGGTGGCAGTGGCAGAGTTTCTAAAAGGGCGTATAAGATTTACAGATATAGCCAGGGTAATTGAAAAGGTACAGGGCCTGCATAAGCCTGTAAAGAATCCTACATTGAACGAAATACTGAAGATCGATAAATGGGCGAGACGCAAAGCAGAGGAGATCCTGAGTGCTTACAACAATTAGTTTTATCGCAGTCCTTAGCATATTGGTCATCGTGCACGAATTCGGGCATTTTATTGTTGCCAAAAAAACAGGCGTGCGCGTGGAAAAATTTTCTGTTGGATTCGGGCCGGAGATAATCGGCATTACAAAAGGCGAGACGCGATATATAGTTTCGCTAATACCATTGGGGGGATATGTAAAGCTTTCCGGCGAGACAGAGGCCGAGGGCCTAAAGGGCGAGAAGTGGGAGTATCTCTCCAGGTCAGTCGGCGAGCGCGCCAGGATAATCTTTGCAGGGCCGTTATTGAATTACATAATGGCATTTTTTATATTTTCATTTGTCTTTGTTTTGGGCTCTCCCACATTGACCTCTACGATCGGCAAGATCATGCCTGATTATCCGGCTGCATCAGTGGGGCTAAAAGAAGGTGACAGGATATTAGAGATAAACGGCGAGTCAATCAGTTTTTGGGAAGATGTGACGCGTATAGTTCATACGAATAAAGAGCCTCAGATCGAACTTATTGTTGAAAGGGACGGGAGAGAGATAAGTTTTACAATCAGGCCAAAAGAACAGGAGCTCAAGACAGTCTTTGGCTCAAAAAAAAGAGTAGGGCTTATCGGGATCGCGCCTTCAGAAGAGATAGTCTACGTAAGGTATGATCCGGCAAAGTCCCTGTACATGGGCGCTAAGAAATTGATCGTGCTTACATCTATTACATACAGGGTGTTGTGGGCGAACCTGACAGGCGCAGCTTCTTTTAAGGATTCAGTGACAGGGCCGGTGGGCATATTTTACATAACAGGCCAGGCAGCGAGATTGGGGCTTGTCTATCTTCTGCAGCTCATGGGTGTCATAAGCGCGTCTTTGGCGATATTCAATCTTTTGCCAATACCGGTTTTAGACGGCGGACACATCTTGTTTCTTGCAATTGAAAAAGTGCGAAGGAAGCCAGTTTCACTTAAACTGCAGGAAAACATTACGCAGGCAGGCTTTATATTGCTGCTCTTACTCATGGCATTTGTCTTTTACAACGACTTTTCAAAATTTGGCTTTTTCGAAAAACTCTCTAACCTCTGGCAAAGGTAAAGGCGAAACCTCGACCAGCACCTTGGTCGAGGTTTCGCCTTGGACAACAAAACTATGACAAGACAGGTTAAGGTTGGGAAAATCAGGATCGGCGGACGCTCGCCAGTTGTGATCCAGTCAATGACAAAGACTGACACAAGGGATATCAGGGCCACTGTGCGGCAGATAAATGAACTCGAGAAATGCGGCTGTGAACTCGTACGCGTTGCAGTAAAGGATTTTCAGGCTGCAAGCGCTTTGAAGAAGATAAAGAAAAATATAAAGATCCCGATAACAGCGGATATTCACTTTGATCACAGGCTGGCTATCGCTGCAATTGAAAATGGCGCTGACAAAATAAGGCTGAATCCAGGAAATATCCGCAGGGAAGAACATATTATAGAGGTAGCAAAACTGGCAAAGAAGAGACGCGTGCCCATTAGGGTTGGGGTGAACTCGGGCTCAGTGTTTGGGGTAAAGGGTAAAGGGTTAAGGGTGAAAGCAAATCACATCGTGAAGGCGGCGCTGGATTACATAAAGGTCTTGGAGAAGGCAAGGTTTTACGATATAATAGTTTCATTAAAGGCATCTGATGTTTTGACAACAATAGAGGCATATAGGATTTTTTCAAAGCGCTCAAGATATCCGCTTCACCTGGGTATTACTGCAGCAGGTCCGGTTTCAACAGGTCTCATCAAGTCAGCCATAGGTATAGGTGTCCTGCTTTTAGAAGGGATCGGAGATACGATCAGGGTTTCGCTGACAGGAGACCCTTGCGAAGAAATAGTAGCTGCGAAAAATATCCTGCAGGCGCTTGATTTGAGGCGCTTTGGGCCAGAGATAATATCCTGCCCGACCTGCGGCCGCTGCCAGGTGGATCTGCAGAAAATTGTTAGAGAAGTAGAACGGCGAATCACGAATCACGAATCACGAAACGCGAAACGCTTGTTTCCTACAATTGCAATCATGGGCTGCGAGGTCAATGGGCCTGGCGAAGCAAAAGACGCAGATATAGGTATTGCCTTTGGTAAAGGCGCAGGTGTTTTGTTTAAAAAAGGAAAGATTATAAAGAGGGTTAAAGCAAAAGACGCGGTAAAGGAGCTAACGCAATGAGGTGGAGTAAGTATTTCATCCCGACGTTAAAGGAAGTGCCGGCTGAGGCAGAGGCAGTGAGTCATCGCCTCATGATACGCGCGGGCCTGATCAGGAAGCTTGCATCAGGCGCGTACACGTATCTTCCGCTTGGCCTGAGGGTATTAAAAAAGGTCAAGGATATCATTCGCGAGGAGATGGATAAAAAAGGCGCGATCGAGCTATTTCTACCGTCACTCCAGCCAGTAGAGCTGTGGCACCAGTCAGGTAGATATAAAGACCTGGGCGAAGATTTGATCAAATTTAAAGACAGGCATAATCGTGTCATGGTCTTTGGGCCCACGCACGAAGAGGTAATAACAGACCTTGTCAAAAATCACATCCGCTCCTACCGCCAGCTTCCTATAAATCTTTACCAGATCCAGACTAAGTTCAGGGACGAAGTGCGTCCGAGATTCGGTATAATCCGCAGCCGCGAGTTTATAATGAAAGACGCGTATAGCTTTGACAGGGATAATAAAGGCCTTGATGAGAGCTACCAGAAGATGTACGAGGCATACGAGACGATTTTTAAAAGAGCCGGGCTCAAGACATTGGCAGTGGAAGCAGCCACAGGCGTAATGGGCGGCGACGTATCGCACGAGTTCATGGTGCTGGCTGAGAGCGGCGAGGATCTTTTGGCGCATTGTCAGGCATGCGGATATGCGGCGAGCATGGATGTGGCGACTGGTCGAGGCGAAACCTCGACCAAGCTTGGCCGAGGTTTCGCCTCGACCAGTTTAAAGGAGGTGGATACGCCGGGCGTGAGTACGATTGAAAAAGTCGGCGCGCTTTTAAAGGTAAAGCCGGAACAAATGGTTAAGACTCTTATCTATGTCGCTGACGGCGAACCCGTCGCGATTCTAATAAGAGGCGACCACGAGGCAAATGAGGCAAAGATCAGGAAATACCTGAGGTGCGCAAAATTAGAAATGGCGACAGAGGATGTCATTAAAAAGACAACTGGCGGACCTTTGGGTTTCTCAGGTCCAACAGGGCTGAAGATAAGGATCATAGCGGATAGTTCCATTAAAGGTATGGCTAATTTTGTCACAGGCGCAAACAAGAAAAATAAACACCTTATAAATGTAAACTTAGACAGAGATTTTAAGGTCACGGAATGGGCAGATCTACGCATGATTACAGACAAGGACAATTGCCCCAAGTGTAATAAACCCATAAAGATAGAGAATGCCATAGAAATGGGCCACGTATTTAAACTAGGCCTTAAATATTCAAATGTAATGAAGGCAGAATTTCTGGATGAAGACGGCAAGCTCAAGCCAGTGGTAATGGGCTGTTACGGCATTGGCGTAAACAGGATCATCGCAGCAGCAATCGAGCTTAACAATGACAAAAAAGGCATAATCTGGCCGCTTTCAATCGCGCCTTTCCAGGTGATTATAGTGCCTGTAAACTATGAAAAGGACAATGTCCGCAAGATCGCTGACCATGTCTATAAGGACCTGAGCGAAAAAGGCATAGAGGTATTACTTGACGACAGAAACGAGTCAGCAGGCGTAAAATTTAACGACTCTGAACTAATAGGCATACCCTATGCAGTTATAATAGGAGAAAAAGGCCTTAAAAAAGGTATCCTCGAATTAAAAGATAGAAAAACCAGCCAAATCACAGAGCTAACCCAGCAGGATCTCATCAAAAAACTCCCCACTTTATTGGCTTAAGTTGACAAAATGAACGTGTCAAGTTTGTCAGATTAGGGGTTGACAGGAAAGCGTTTTCGTGGTAAACTTAAGGTAGATTATAAATGTATTTGAAAAGGACATACCAAGCTAAAAATAAAAAAAAGGGGGAACAAGTGTATCTAAAAGATAACAGCCTCCGTAAAGCAGTATCTATATTTACTGTTATAGTATTTATATTTAGTAATACAGCATATGGCGCCCCGAGCAGGCGCTCTTTTTTTAAGGATAAGAAGGTAGATTACCAGAAACTCAGCGCTGAGCGGGAGAAACAAATCGACCAGAAGAAGTCTGTCCTGCAGGGCGAGGATGCAGCCAGGAAACAGGAACACAAAAAGCAGGCTCGCCGTGTGATACAATCTCACCTGAAAGACCTGTCCCAGATACACATCCCTTCAGAATTCGGCAGCGTGACTGAAGTGTATCAGTCGCAACAGGAAAATGCGCCGCTCGTAGTCCACATACAGGACCTTCACACTAATCCAGAAGGCCAGTTTAATGAAGCGAGTATCCTCGAGATCCTGATAAAAGACTATAAGATGAATCTGATCTGCTCAGAAGGCGCAGAGGGCGAGGTAGATACGTCCAGCGTTTCAAGTTTCCCGGATGCTGAAGTCCGCGAAAAGACAGCCCGGCTATTCGTGAATTCAGGCGAACTCACAGCCGAGGAGTATCTATCTATCACAAAATACCCGGATCTTCCAATATGGGGGGTCGAAGACAAGGACATATATTTCAAAAACATAATAGATTTTAATAAGATAATGAAATTCTCGCCCGCATCCCAGGTCTTTATCAGTCAGGCAAAAAAGGCGCTGGGAGGGTTAAAATCAAAGACATATTCAAAAGAGCTTTTATTTTTGGACCAGAAAGAAAACGACTACGAGGATGAGAAAATAGAGACAGACGAATACCTGAAACACCTCACCTCCTATATCCAGAAATTCAATATCCCGACTTCAAAATATAAAAACATCACGCTTTTAAATGAATCGATTGAACAAGAGGAAGGCATAAATCAGGAAAAGATAATGCAGGAATCACAGAATCTCCTCTTGAACCTGCAGTCAGCATTATCAGGCAAATCCAATCGTAGGTCAATGGATGCCTTAATGGTAAAGGCCCAGCTTTTTAAAGAGCAGAAGATATCGCCTTTCTCGTTCTACAGCTACTTAAGAGATCTTGCCTCAAAGCACATGCCTGATAAAATAGCAAATTATCCAAACCTCAATGAATTCATAGACTACCTCATAAAGGTAAATTCCCTGGACACGACGAAACTCTTCAATGAAATGGAAGACCTCTCCTATGAGGTAAAACAGAGCGTCGCAAAGACAGACGAGCAAAAGACCCTTATAAAGGCCTTCAGAAACATAAAATTCCTAGAGGGTTTTTTCAATTTAAAGATATCAAACGAGGAGCTGGACTATTATCTGGCAAACAGGGAATCGCATAAAGTCGGATTCTTCGAAGGATTTTTAAAGCCAGCCATGAAGAGACATAATACCTCCAGTTTTATAGACTACAATCCAAACATCATAGACCTTCACCTGGAAGAACTCGAGGACTTCTACAGGATCGTAAAGAAGCGCGACGTGGCAATGATAAAGAACGCCACCCGTGAGATAAAGCAACGCAATACAAAGATTGCTGCCCTCATAGCAGGCGGTTTCCATACTAAAGGCATAACCCGCATGCTGCGCGAGAAAGGCTATTCCTATGTAGTGGTCTCACCTTATTCCTCCACTGAAATAGACGAGGAAAACTACCATTATCTTTTGTCAGGAAAGCGCAGGCCGATAGAGGAGCTGATAAAAGAACTCAATAACACATTGAGGACTATCTTATTGACCAATAACGCGATCATGAAAGAGTGGAATGAGAAATATTACGAAGAGGTTGCTCGTATCGCAGGCGTGCGGGACGCTGAATCTTTAAAGATAGACCGGCTCGAATACAGGTTTGGAGATCTTTACGTGCCAGCTGTCCTGGAAGCGGTATTAAAGGTTACCGATGGCGATATTGACAAAACAGCAACCATTGTTTCGAAGATCCTGTCTGGCTGGCCGGCGTTTCAGGATTATGTGAGAGAGAGACAGCTTTCAATAAGGTATAACAAAGGTGATAATGCCTTTATATTAAGACAGGTGATAGAAGGAATAAGGAAACCCGTGTATTCCAAGGTATGCATGAATGAGATAGGCGATGATGCCCTGTTCATAGACGACATATCCGGAAAATATTTCACAGGCAGGCAGCTTGAGGTAGCTGCTGCAGCGACCGCTGAACCTGCAGTTTCCGGTGCTGAGCTCGCAAAGACCCTTGGCGTAAAACCAGGCGAGGCCCTGGAGCTTAAGTACATAACCCCTAGTAAAGACAACGAGGTGCCAGCAGAGGATCTGAAGGGATTCGCCAGCTGGGACAGGTGGGTATCCACGCCTGTCAGCATAGATGATTTAAAAGTAGATATTTTCAGGGACTATGATTACAGGAATACAAAGCCAGGTTCTGTCCTGACGCCTGAGGTCGTGTTCAGGCTGGGACTTACATGGGCAAAGATGGCACTGGAAAAAGCAAATAATGCGGACATCAAGACCCGAACCGTGCTCGTTGCTCGGGATGCAAGAAAGATAGAGCCGGAACTCATTGACGCGCTTATAAGTGCGTTGCGCTACGCAGGACTGGACGTGGTGTACACAGGTCTTGAAAAACCGAATGCGGTTACATCATATTCATGGGCAGTCCAGGAGATAAAGCCGCTCATGAGCATCTTTAGCACAGCAAGTCATGTCTCAAAGCCAGAGATAGATCCTTATACAGGATCAGCTAACCATGTCCGCGGTTTTAAGGTTGCAATGATGGATAAAAAAGGCGGGGCTGTCCAGAGCATGAGCGTTTCAGAGATAAAAAAGGTATCTTTAAGAATTACAAAAGACCTTATTGAGCATCCTGAAGAAGTAAAAAACATGGAGCATCCTGAAAAAGGCAGATTTACCAGCGTGGATCTGAATAAAAACTGCATCAGGATTAATTCTCTTGTCGGCAGGGTTGCTGCGACCAAAGGCGGCTCCCTGTATAAACTTGCAAGGGAACTTCAGGCCTCTGATGCGCCTGTAGAAGTCCTTACCGAGTGGGAAAAGCGCTTTACTGTTAAGGCGCCCCTTAAAGGTATAAAGGTGGTTGTCGAGGGTTCGCATACGCCGAGCGGCGAACTAGCAGCCCAGATCTTTGGCAATTTAGGCGCAGATGTGGTCCTGATAAACGGTGATATACAGGAGGTCGCAGGAGAGCATAAGGCAGACCCGTCAAAACCAGATAACCTTGTTGATTTGAAAAAGGCCATAGAAAAAGAACACGCTGATTTTGGCATGGCATTTGACCTTGACGGAGACAGGGGCGCTATTGTCGTTCCTGAGAGGGTGAAGGGTAAAAAGATCGCCTTTAACGCGCTTGGGCCAGACAATCTCATGGTCGCGCTTTTGCCATATCTTATAAAGAAATACGGATACGATCCAAGTATTACTGATAAAGAGGTGCACGTGATAAGGGATGTCCTGGGTACCTTTGGAGTGAATGACATGGCAGACAAGTTAAAGGCGGTAAATCCGGAGCAGACAGATGCCGGCTATGTATTTCTAAAGGAACGCAGGAGAGAGCTGCTCGAGAAAGGTCATATCGTCCCTATATACGGAGAACGTTCAGGTCATTGCTGGCTTGATGTAACGGGCGAGGTTGAAAATCCAGTAGCCGTGGCAGTGATTTTTGCCTCAATGGTAAAGGACCTGAAGTATGACAAAAAAACCAACACGACAAAATCTTCAAATCCATTCATGGAGACCTACAGGGAAAATACCATACCCTACATGCAGTCTATAAGATTCAGCCCGTCTTTCCATGATGGCTACAAACAGCTTTTATCC
>CAZBAQ010000035.1:0-8260 GCA_964489855.1 uncultured Planctomycetia bacterium
CGAGATGTTTATACCGTGCAGGCCCGCCTGTATTATGGCGTTTTGCTCAGCGTGTATGGCCCTGCATATCTCGTGTCTCTCGCCGGACGGGATCCCCCGCTCATTTCTAAGGCACCCTAATTCCATGCAATCCTTGACACCGCTTGCCGCGCCATTGTATCCGGTCGTAAGTATGTGCCGGTTCCTCACTATGACCGCGCCCACGTGATGCCTCTGGCATGTCGAGCGCTCAGCCACTAGATAAGCCATTTTCAGGAAATATTCATCCCAGTCAGGTCTTTTTGTTTTTTTTGATCGCTTCATCTATCTTTTTATGAAACTCCTCTATTGTTGAGTCATTTATAATGATCTCATCAGCCATTTCAAGGCAATTATTAAGCTGCTGGTTCTCTCTAGCCGCCTTATTTTCCTCAGCCTCTTTTTTTATAAATTCCTCGAGTGTTTTAGGGTCTCCTTTCCTGTTCCTTTTCAGGATCCTGCTAAAGCGCGTTTTCACTGGCCCGTCTATGCCCAGCAGTATGAAATCCCTGGTTTTTCTAAGGGCCTCTATTTCCCCGGGATTCCTTATGGAATCAACTATATGGTCTTCTGCTGCCGCCAGCCTTTTCATGGCGCGGACAGCCAAAAACGCAGGCCCATTTTTACGCCTTAATTCATTGCCCAGATCTATAAGATTCCCGCGCGACGGTTCTGTACCTGATCTTTTAGCCTCTTCTCTTAATATATCCGAGAGCGAATGGTAAATAAAGCCTTTTGATTTTATATAATCAGCTGCCTCGCCTTTTCCCGCAGCGTTGGGACCTGTCAAGCCTATAACCATGTTTATTTGACTGTTGCCCCTGAAGGCATATCCTTGTCAGGGCATATGATAGCCATCTTCTCACTGTCAGAGGCTGCGAGTATCATGCCCTTACTTTCCACGCCCCTGATCGTGGCAGGTTCCATATTTTCGAGCACGACCACGAGTTTGCCTTCCAGTTCCTCCGGCTTATAGGCCTTTTTTATGCCAGCGACCACTTCCCTTTCCTCTCCGGCGATATCGACTTTTATCACGTACAGCTTATCCGCGTTGGGGTGATCCTTGACCTCTTTCACCTTAGCTACCTTTATGCTGAGTTTTTTAAATTCATCGAACGAGACCATTCTACACCTTTGTCCTTTCTAGTTGAGAAAACATGAGTTCGCATATGTGCTCCAAGAATTTATTTTTCATTTCCATGTCGATCTCTTCAAATTTAATGCCGACGTCTATTTTGCCGGCCTTTTCATCAGCTATCCATATGATCTTGCCTATCGCAGGCAGGGGTTTTTTGAGATTCGGTATCTCTATAGCCAGCTCGAGCCGGTCACCTTTTTTAACATTCTTATCCACCATGCCCCTTATGCCGCCAGGGCTTATATTTTTCGTAACAGCGTTTTTCGCCGCAGCCTTGCCGTCCTTTGGCTTGTAACTGAATTTAATGCCATTATCTAACCTTATGTATTTCCGCCTTTCTGCTATCATATGATATCCCCCTTGAGTTATTTTAATTTACCAAGATGTGCCAATAAAATCGCTTCACATTCAGGATTTATTTTGGAAAAACGTATGCCGACATAAAACAACCGCCTGCCTGCCGCGTCCTGATTCTTTAATTCTTTTAACCAGGCCACCTGGCCGACCAGCTTTACCGATTTTGAAAAACCAGGGATATCCAGCTCCAGGTCCAGATAGGTCTTTTTCTTCAACTTTTCATACGTTACAAGACACAGTCCCTTTTTTGATATATTGGATGTTTTGCTCAGATCGGAATTCTTAGAATTGCGTAAAAGGTTGTATCTTATTTTTACCTCGTCATCAAACCTGACATATCTTCTTCTTTCCCGCAGGGCCCAATATTTACTGGCAAGGCCGTAGGTAAGATTTTTTCTAAAGGCCTTTTCTTCCTTCCAGAGAAGCGTCAGGATCAGCACCAACAGGATCAATGTAATGCTGTATGCCAGATACATAAGAGTAGCCTTTCTTATATCTCGATCAAATCGTATTCGCTCGTGCCTAATCCTATTTTCTCGGCATGCTGTATCTGTATCAAAGGATCTATTTCAGCGTGTGCCTGTTTAAATGTGTCGAGCCCTGCCATGTCAAGCGCCGCCTTATCCACCGCGACAGGATCGGCCCCTCCCACAATGCCTATATCAGGGACAAGCGGGTTTTCGTCTTTCGACATGCAGTCGCAGTTTTTTGTCAGGTTGTAAATGAGGTTTATACACCTCATCCTGGATCCTACGGCGACCTTGGCGCCTAAGGCATATTCTACCATCTTTTCCTGGAATTTCACAACATTTTCGTCATATTTTATCTCAATTGCGCCTGTCCGACAGACAACCGTGCATTCGCCGCAGCCAATGCATCTTTCCTTTACCAGTATGGCCTTTTTCTTTTTAAGGCCTATTGCGTTCGCAGGGCATATCTTCATGCACGCGCCGCAGCCAATGCATTTTTCAATGATTATCTCGGGCAGCGTTTTTGAGTGCTGGAGGAGCTTGCCTGCCCGCGCCGCGCAGCCCATACCCAGGTTTTTAAGGGAGCCGGCAAAGCCTGATTGCATGTGCCCTGTCACATGTGAGAGGCAGATGAGCCAATCGCTCTGGCAGACAGCCTTTGCTATCCTGGCATGTTCAAAATGCTCGCCACGTATTGCTATGTTCTGGCCATCGCGGCCGTGCAGACCATCAGCTATTATTATAGGTATGCCTGTAGACTGTATGTCATATCCGTGCGAATGCGCGACATGCAGGTGTCCTACGGCATTGGATCTTTTTTCCCTGTAAAGCGTATTTGTCTCGACAATAAACAGGTTCTCTGTTTTTTGTTTGAGGAATCCTATGAGATCCGAGAGCCATGCGGGTTTTATGTAGCCTGAAGTGCCTTCTTCGCCAAAGGTCAACTTTAACGCCAGGAAATCATTGTTTTTCATGAGGTCTTCGGACGGCGCTACCTGCTTCCATACAGATAAAAGCGCCTGGCTTACTTTTTCCGCAGACGTCCAGTCGCCAAGTCTTTTAACATATACCTTGCTTTTTTCCCCGATCTTTTCTTTTATTTTTTCCTTCTTCGTCATGGCGCCTCATCTTTTTTGGAGTTGCTGCACGTAAGAGTTTCGTATGGAGTCTAGGATTTCCCTGTATTCGGTTGTCCTGTAGTCAGGGTAGGTCCACTCAAGCGGCTGGAACCCGCCCTTTTTCCACGATAGCGTTACCTCCGCGTAAACGCCCTTGTCCAAGTATATCCTATGAGAGTAGTTTTTTGTAGTGGCAAGGACAAGTTTTGAATCTGATATGTAGCCGGGATCGATGTTGATACGCCGTCTCTTTTTTACGGCAAGTGTCTCTTCAAGGGAATTTGTTATGAGCTTTATCTTTGATATGCGCTCAGGCGGGATGAGTTTTTTAAAGGATATGAATTTTCTTGCCAGCGGATGACCCATCTCTTTCCTGTAATAACTGGTATAGTCGAATCTTAAGACAGGACTCCTGTAATCTATCTCGCCGAATTCCTTAGCAAAAAACTCTTCGATCCGGTCGAAGAGTTTTTTATCTTTCGCGAGCATCCCGATTATTAATTTTACCTGCCGTGGCTTTTTAGCCGTCACCATGCGTTAATTAAGGGTTTGTATCTCTGCCTCGATCTTGTTTTCCGGGTCTTCCGAGCCGAGATATCCGTCTATGATCTTCTGGTCTTTCTTTGATATGTCATTAAAGAATATCGCTACGTTATAGTGCGCTTTTTCAGTATCCTGTAATATTATCGGCTCTGAGCGCACCACCACGCCCCTGCATTTTATTTTTTTAGCCTGCCTGCCGCTGCCCTTTGCAGGCATAAGCAGTATCACTTCTATTTTAGACATCAGCGGCAGCATCCTTGTGACGCGGCAGTATATCCCTGATGACGAGATATCAGCGGTCTCTGTTATGATATCAAAGGCCCTGTCAGCGATCTTCAGGGGGAGCTTGGTCTTTGCCCGTTGATGTCTACGGCGTTCCTGTATCATGGGATTATTTCTTTGCGGCTACTGCCTTCTTCGCAGCCTCTGCCTTTAGGGCATTGGCCTTCGCTTCCTCGGCCAGTTCCCAGCAGCGTTTGCTGCAGTAGTAACCCTCGTTCCTGTAATAACAGGTCTTTCTCTGCAGCCGCTTATTGCATTTCATGCAATTAGTCGGCTTCTGGACGACTTCTCTCTTTTTTTCTTCTTTTTTTGAGATCTCTTTTTTTGGTTCTTCTTTTTTGACCTCTTCTTTTTTTTCTTCCTTCTTTTCCTCTGGTCTTACGTTTGCTTCTTCAGACATTTTTTATCCTCCGTATCGGACATTTGCCGCACAATGGCTTTTTGGCCCTGCATAGATTTTTGCCTAACTCTACTATCAGGGCGTGGAATTCATTGAACAACCTTACATCTCTCGGCAGACTTTTTGAAAACTTCTCCTGCGTCTCCTCGTAGGTCGCGTTTTCATCTATGCAGCCGTGCCTAGAAAATATCCTTTTTGTGTAAGCATCGACGACAAAAACAGGCCTTTCCCCGGCATACAAAAGGATGCTGTCAGCTGTTTCAGGTCCTATGCCTTTTATGTTTAAAAGCCCTTCTCTCAGGACGGCGGTTTCCGCCCTGAACATCCTCCCTATGCTGCCGTTGTACTTTATATTGAGAAATTTCAGAAAACTTTTTACGCGTCCGGCCTTTATATTGTAGTAACCGGACGGCCTTATTAATCCGGCAAGTCTTTTTTCAGGTACTCTGGAAAGCGCCTTTACGTTTAAAAGCCCTGCCTTTTTTAGATTCTTGATGGCCTTTTCGACATTCCTCCATGCCGTATTCTGCGTCAGTATCGCGCCTATTATTATTTCTAATCTCGTGTCCCCCGGCCACCAGTGCCTCGGTCCGAATCTTTCAAATAGCAGCTTATATATTTTCAGTAATGAAGTTTTTTCTTTTCTTTTTTTCAATATTCCGAGCGTTTTTTGATTTCTGAAAGCAGCCGGGCTGCCTCGTTATAATGTTTTGAGTCCCTGTTCGCGGCGGTCTTTATAAATTTTCCTTTTTGAAAATGCTCTTTAAAGGCGGATGCCGTTACCGTAGAGGAGTTCCCTTCATCGTTTATCTGGAACGAGATCACGACATTGTGGTCGATTGCCGCGACCGCGTCAGCAAATAGTTCTTTTATCAAAGACAGTTTTAATGGTTTCCTCGCGAGGATAATCCCTGTGGCCCTGTTGGAAGAGGTGATGGAGTAGCCATTTTCCCTTAATATGAGACCCGCATAGGAGAATACTGCTTTTGCATCCTTGCGTATGTCTATGCTCACCAGGTCTATATGCTCGACAACGCTGGTCGTGGAGACCCGTTCCGGTTCTTTACGCGATGCTGTTTTGCGGGATATGCGCGCGGCATCTCTTATTTTGACCAGTAAGATGCTGTCGCTTTCCATGATCTTCTCGCCCTCTTCTATCTCGAGGATCTCAGCAGCAGAAACAGTCGGTCTTACCTCTATTATCTGCGCACCTGCGATCTTTTTTCCGTTTCTGTGCACCAGGAAACCATCACCGATCTCTATCCCTGCGTCTTCACCGTGCCTTATTATAAAATATTCCGCTCCATCCCCTACGCTGATAACCTCAGAATTTACCTCTATCTCCTCGCAGAAGGCCTGCGCGCCGCACATAAGACAGAAAAACATTGAAACAAGAATAATTTTTTTCATACCTGTTGCCATTGTAGTATAAAAATGGACCAAACACAAGAAAAATTAAAAAAATTTTGCCTTATCTGACAAATCGTGCGTGTCGCGTTTGTAAACTTCAGGGAGGGTTTGGATCAAGAGATCAGTGGAGGGTGTAGTGGTAGTCTTTGTCAAAGACATCTTTGAAATCGTATCTGTCTTTAAAGTCTTTTTTTGAATCTTGTTCATTTTTGCCTAGCATCCCGGCATTTATCATGTTGAATACGATCTCGCCAAAGTCATCAGTGGTCTTTATGCCCCAGTGCTCCAGGACAAGTCTTGTCATGGGTCCAAATTGATCGATGGCATAATCTTTTATCCCGTCCGAAAGTTCCTGGCCCGTCACGTGACCTTTTCTCCCGAGCCTTTTAGTGGTAAAATTAAGGCCGGCCATGATAAAGGAATACGACTCCGGGTCGTATCTTCTGTCCTTTCCCAGCACTTTTAACAGGGCGACTACCTTGTTTATATTGTGTCTTTGTTTTTTTTCAGCCATAATGTTTAAAAGTATACACGGTAGGAACTGTTTTGTCAAGGCTACCGGCCCGGTATTTTTGGCGTATTTGATAGGAATGTGTCTACGATGGCAGGGTCGAATTGTGTGCCTTTATTGCTAGCGAGTTCTCCCACAGCCTTTTCAACAGACATCCTTTTCCTGTACGGCCTGTCCGACGTCATCGCGTCAAACGCGTCAGCTACGCTAAATATGCGAGCCAATAAGGGTATATCCTCTTTTTTTAATTTATCAGGATAACCCATGCCGTCGTAGCGCTCATGGTGGTTTCGCACTATGCATATATCTTCCTGCAGGAACCCGAGATTATTGAGGATCATTGCCCCGATTACAGGATGCAGCTGTATCTTTTGTCTTTCCGCGGCTGTCAGGGGCCCGCTTTTGTTCAGGAGGACATCCGAGAGCGCTATCTTTCCAAGGTCATGTAACAGCCCGATTGTCTTTATAAGCCTGAGCTGTTCTTTCGGGAGGCGCAATCTTTTACCCATCAATATCGCATAGCTTGTTACACGACTGCTATGGCCCCTTAAATAATATGCCCTTGCCTCAAGAGCCAGAATCAATGCCTTCACAGTTTTGAAATATACTTCTTTTCTCATAACCATATGATAACAGTATAGTTAATAACTTTTAAAAAGTCAACTCCTACTATAACTATACACTATTTTAGGATAAAAACAAGGGTTGGGGATTTTAAATATTAATAGGTGGGCCTAAAAATTCAGCGCCTACAGAATAACGGTCTGAATGCGGCTGGTTGGAGATCCACGACACCTTTCCTACTGCCTTGATAAACTCTGGGCGTTCAGGATGCTGGACCTCAAAGACAAGCTGTGTGGATATCGGAAAGAATTCATCAGAAACAAAACCTATGCCGCCCATGCTTATATCGCGGCCTATGGAATTACCAAATCGCTGCGAACCTTTATGCTGGTAGCGTATGGATCCCGATAATGCCATTCTGCTGGATTCTCTTCTCTCATGAGCCATGGACGTGATCCTTTTTACGCGGTCGCCTCTTCGGTAAGCACCTTTTCGACGATAATATTTATTCTTTCCGCGTCTTTTCTCTTTAGATTAGTAAATTCCATGCCTGTATCAAATGTCGGGTCATTGTCTTTTTTTGCCACGATCCATACAATGGTCCCTTCGCATTCTATGACGGGCTTACCATCCAACAGGTCCAGCTGTATCTCAACAGGCGCGAATATCCCCAGGTCTTTTTCGAGCATCACGCATATGCCGCCCACGCCTAGATTCTCTGTTTGAGATGAAACGCTGTCAGGATGGTCTTTTTTCTTTACCGTGATCTTACACGGATAATTAGCCCTCGGAAACTTCCTTCTGTTTATTCCAGCCCACATATCGCATTCCTCCTTTGTATAATCTTATTATAACAGAAAGCAGATGTTTTTCAAGCATTTTTTTTCTTTGCGTCTACCGTGCAAAGGTGCTATAATTTAATTGGTATGTATCTTAAATTCTACGGATTAAAAGAAAAGCCATTCAGCGTAACAGCGGACCCGAATTTTCTCTATCTCAGCAGACACCACCGCGAGGCGATCTCTCATATGCAGTACGGTATTGAGGCGCGCATGGGGTTTCTGGAGATCACTGGTGAGATAGGCACGGGTAAGACCACGATCTGCAAAGGCCTTTTAAACACGCTCGACGAACACACAAAGACCGCGTTTATCCTTAATTCCAATCTTTCCGAGATCCAGATACTTCAGGCGATCGTCGAGGACTTTGGCATAAGACTTAAGAACAAGAACAAGCTCACCATGCTCAATGAGCTCAACAGATTTCTCCTTGACCAGTTGAAGCAGAATAATAACGCGGTCCTTATCATAGACGAGGCGCAGAATCTAAAACCCTCTCTTCTGGAGCAGATCCGTCTTTTGTCGAATCTTGAAACGGAAAAAGAAAAGCTCCTGCAGATAATCCTGGTGGGACAGCCTGAATTAAAGGAAAAACTCGCGTCCAAAGAAC
>CAZBAQ010000036.1:0-8028 GCA_964489855.1 uncultured Planctomycetia bacterium
CTTTTTCTTTTAAACCAACGCTGTATCTGTCCGGGTGATCAGCCCTGCCTGCTATTACCAGTTTCAAGCCCTCTATGCGATCAAACGCCTCGATCAGATCGTGAAATCCTTTTTCCGGGACGAGTCGACCCACAGCCAGAACATACCTGTCTTTTGTCAAGCCATACCTTTTAATCACGTCGTCATTTTTTGAAACCTGCGCCGGAACCACGCCATTGGGAATAACTGAGATATCCCTCCCGTATCTCCTCGTGATATTATCTCCTATGGATCCAGAAACGCATATTACTGCATTTGAAAATCTAGAGCCTAAATATTCACCCATAGCCAGTACAAGCTTTGCTATCCTTCCCCATTTTTTTCTTTTATAATCCGGACCGTGATTTGTCATCACCACCTTTAATCCCATGATCCTGGCAAGGGGCACGACCAGGGAAGCGCCTATGGCATGGATATGAAGTATATCGGGAGATATCTTCCTGGCAGAAAATACCCCGAGAATCGTATGAAAAATGCATTCCAGATATTTATTCTTCGGGCATGGCAGGGAAATCAGTTTTACGCCCTTGTAAGTATAATTGGTCCTATGAACATACGGCCCTCTGGTAAAAACTATGACTTCACAGTCTTTCTTGACTATGTATGGGTATAGATTTTCGCAGTGAGATTCTATTCCGCCTTGAACATTTGGAAAACCTCTTGCGCCCAAAACAGCGATCTTCATGAGAAATGCCTTATCTTATTCTTTAATACCCATAAAACCGGCTTTACAGGATGGTGCCATATAGCAGGTGCGGCGCTGCCTATCATCCAGCAGTTTTTCCTGCAGCCTTTGACCATCCGTCTGACTTCTTTTGCCCGCTCGCCATTCCAGATCTGGCTCCATGACTTTTCTTTTAAATTGCCCATGGACTGTTTTTTATCCATGCCATTGCACGCCAGGACATCGCCATCCGGATCCAGGAAAAATCCATCCTCGCCCATCTCGCATGGAAGAAGACGATCACTGCCCTTTATATGATTAATCATACCATAATTAAAATAGGCCCTGAACCATTCTTTTATCTTTTTTGAGCCCAGCATCGATTTGATCAATCTCTTTAATTCAGAATTCACCTTTTCTATATCCTTGATTTTATTATCAAGCTTGTGAAAATAGTGCGAATTATGGAGAATAGCTGTGGCAAATTCATACCCCAGATCCCGGGATAATAAATATAATGGTATTAAGTCTTCGCAATTTGAATCCTGCACTGTCATCCCAAATCCAATATCCTTGATCCCCAGACGCCGCAGTTCCAATAGTGTCCTCATAGAATTATCAAACCCGTCCGGGATCCCACGGATCTTATCATTGGTCTTTGCCAGGCCTTCGATGCTTATGCGGATACCTATATCAGGATATCTTTTGCATAGATCGATGATTTTTTCCGTAAAATAACCATTTGTACTGATAACAATGCGTTCTGACTTTTTCTTTAACACCTCAACGAATTCAGGCAGGTCTTGGCGAACAAAAGGTTCACCCCCCGTGATATTGGTAAAAAACATCTGCGGGAGCTTCCTTATGACGTCTATCCCGATCTCTTCTGAAGGTCTAGTAGGATAGCGCCATGCATTGCACATGTTGCATCTCGCGTTGCATCTATAAGTCAGGATAATGGACCCGTGTAATCTCTTATTCATCTTCACGCCTCGTTATTTCCATGGCCGTCAGGGAATGCGGCTGGAATGTAAATTCAAAAGGATTACCTATGATCTCAAATCTTTTACGCGTGACCCTGACATTATTGGGATTTTCTTCATTTGTCGCGTCAATAGAAGGTCCATTCAAAATCCAGGCCTCGCCTTTTCCCGAAGGGTCAAAATCCTTTAAATCAATAGTCGCCGTAATGCCATGGTCAAGATCTTTGTTGACTACCATAAGATATATCCTGTCTTTATCCTTATCGGTGCTGGTATTTACAGACAAATAGGGAATGAAAAATCTTTTTGAGCTATAGGAGCTGCATTCAACATCTGCTTCTATAAGCTCAGAGCCAAAGCGCTTATTATAAAGCTGGAACACATAATAATTAGGCCGTTTGATATAATCTATAGGGTATCTATAATCATGTTTGGTAAAATCTTCGCGCGATCTTATCATCCCCCAGTAACTGTTACAATACTGCCAGTAGGTGGCCAGGAGTATATTGTGCTCTGGTTTCATGAATACGCGCAAGAGTTCTGCATTTATAAGCGCTGTGCCGAGGCAATGCCTGTAGGGAATAGGTTCTTCCTGAGTAAAACCGCCATTATATTCTGTAATGACTAACGGGATCTCTTTTCCGGATTCTGCTTTTAAGAGTCTCAGGTTATCCTGAAAATCTACCTCGTCTCTAAAAATAGGCACGCCCAAAGATTCTTTGAAAATCTGCTTCGGTTCCATTAACCGTGATTCCCATCCTAAAGCCGCAGGATAAGTATGGATAATGGCAAAATCCACCTTATCCTTTACGGTGCTTAAAACCCTTTTGTTCCAGTTATCCCAGTATATCGGGCACAAGACAACCCCTATTTTAATCTGAGGTCCGACCGCTTTCATTGCTTCATAATATTTTAAATATCTCTTTCCGTATTCCTCAGGGACTACTCCCTTTATGTCCCTGTGATCCCCGTGATAGACTTCATTTCCTATTTCAAAGTATCTCACATTGCGATATGACAATGGATGCCCGTTTTTTGCCCTTTCACTTGCCCAATCTGTACCGCCATTGGGATTGGCCCCATCATCTGGAAAAATAAGATACTCCACCAGATCAGCGGCGTCCTTCTCAGTGCCGGTAAAATAACTTACTGTGATAATCGCTTCCGCGTCCATCTCTTCACAGGTCTTTAAAAACTCGTCTATTCCGTATAAAAAATGTTCCCTGTTTTTTCCTATAGCCTTCTTCCAATCATAATGATGAGCCCCGCACCCCCCGGGAAACCTTACTATAGACATCCCTGCTTCTCTGGCCAAGGTCACTACCTCTTTGACCGTTCTTTTGCCTTCAGGATCCCATATGCCTGCCCCGTGATCAGAATAACCATAATATTCTCCGGTCGCGTCTTCATATGTCATAGGATCATAACCCAAGAAGTTGTTGCCAAATACCTTTTTATTTATCTGGCCTATGTTTTTCGCGCTATAAACTGTGATATGGGCGTCTTTGATAGGCGTGGTCTTGAGGCAGCCTGACAACGCGGCTAAAAATATCAAGGCTATTATTTTATTAATAAAACTTTTCATAATTTACCTGATTTTATTATATATCTCCATTAATCCCTGATAATGCTTTTCGGCATTTAATTCTTTTTCGACAAATACGCGCGCGTTTCTTCCCATTTCCATGGTCTTGTCGGGATTATTCATGAGATATTTTATTTTTAGGCGCAGGTCGTCAGAATCACCTGCCGTAAAAGTCAATCCCGTCTGGTTGTCTTTAACAAGCTCGGGGATCCCTCCGATCCTTGAACCAACAACAGGTTTCCCGAGGGCAAATGCCTCTATTATGGACCTTGGATTATTCTCAAAACACGTGGATGGCAGAATAACGAACATGGACTTTCTGATCTCATCCTTCAGGCTATCCTCTTTTTTATATCCCAATAATGCCACATTATCAATTTTTTCTATATTGATCTTATCTTTGATCTCTTCCTCAATAGGGCCTTGGCCTATGATCTTAAGCGTTACCCCTTTGATATCCTTTACCGCGTCTATCAAATCAAAGAGTCCTTTCTCCCTGGATAATCTTCCGAAATAAACAATAGATTTTTCATCCCAGTCATATCTCGGTATGATCTTCTCTGATTTTATAAAATTCGGGAGGTAAGCTATATTCCCTTTAAATCCCATCTCCTTTAATTTATTTTTCAAAAACATGCTCGGTGAAATAAAGATGTCCACTGATTTATAGATATTCAAGATCTTATGATGCAGGTACATCTCTATTGTATTCAATAGACTTCTCATCCGTGAACCCTTGCTGCATTTTTTCAAGAAACAGTTGTAATACATCCCGCCTCTACAGGCCTCGCAGGTCTTCGTATTCCATATCATAGAATACGACGGGCATACCATCTTATAATCGTGGAGTGTCAAAACTATCGGGATCTTAAATTTTTTTAGACTGTGTAAAACTGAGGGCGAGATCTGGTGGTGGATGTTATGCAGATGGGCGATATCAGGCCTTTCTTCCCTTATCAATCTTTCTACTTTTCCCCTGGTCTCGAATGAATAGAGAAGTTTTAAAGACGCCTTTATTTTATCCCGTAATCCCCTGGATCCGTAATCTATATTAGAGACAAAATATTTATCGTATGGCGAGGATCGATTATCCGGATGGGTCATGGAAAAAAATGCTATATCATGCCCTTTGTCTTCTAGATACCGGGCCGTATCAAAGAAGACATGTTCGGATCCGCCTTTAAGGTAAAAAAACTTATTTGCAAAAAGGATCTTCATGGCACACCCGCTCCTGTTGTCTTAAAACAACACCTTATTTCTAATTATAGCTGACTGGCAGGATCTGTAAATCCGTCCTTAGGATCAGGGAACTCAAATGGCGGGGCAGGAGGCTCATATGCCTCTACAACCGGCACACACCTTCCCAGCGCGCATATGATATCGTCTTCGGTGAGCATGGTTACGGGGGCATATAATCTATATTTTACTTTTACGGGAGAATTTGCTGTTGGGATCCTGCCTTTTTTACCGTCGCCAAAATAAATAGTAACGTAATTTCCTGAGTCTAATTTAACCATATAATCCTTGCCGCCGGAAGAACTTTCAAAAAAGCTGTCTTGTTTATTCCATTCGTCGTATTGCTTTTCTTCTTCTACATATGCATGCAGGTCATATATCACAAAACCGGCATTGCTTAATTCAAAACCTTGATTTTCTGTCCCATCGCTTATGCCGACAACCTCTTCTACAGGACAATCATATAGGATCCTCGCAAGTTCTTCCCGAGTCAAGTAATCCTTCGGATCCGAAGTTACAAAGATATCTATGCCGTTTTTCTCCAGTGTCTCAGCCTTTATCTTATATATCTCGTTATCGCTAAGTGTCTGGAAACCTTTTGGCAGCTGTCCTGTAAGACGTCTGGTCTTTATCAAAAGGTCTGCAAAATTTTCCTTTGTTAGAGGCGGGGACGGATTATATGTATTCTTTATAGATCTGGCTAGCTCTGGATTAGACAAAAGCATCGCTATCTCGCATTCTGTTACGATCTCATCCTCCCTACCGTAGAATTTATACACTACCTTTATACGTGCGCCAGCACCGGGGATCTTTCCTTTTATGCCATCGCCGAATAGTACATTTGCATCATCGCAGGAATCCAGCTTTGCCACAAGGTGTCTGGAATCCGCAAGACTTTCTTTAAAATTCTTCCTTATCTCCCATGGCTGAAAACCCTGCCCTTCATCCACATAAACCATGACTTCGTAGACAATAAATTCTTCGTTTTTAAGATCGAAAAACTGGTCTGCAAGGCCATTTGAAAATCCCAGGTTTTGCTCCACTGTAACGTCCTTTAATATATCAGCCAATACGTCCCTTGTAAACGGAGATAAAGGATCGGTATCAAGGAACATGTCTATGCCTTTATCGTTCAGCAGCCTGGTCTCTAATAAATACCTTTCCTCATCAGTCAATTTCTCTATATTCGGTAACTCTTTATCCAGTCGCAAGATCCGAGACATAATATCGACAAATAGCAGATTTGTTATAGGCATGTACTTGGCAACAGGATTTTTCCTGCACTCTTCTGCCGCCTCTAACAAAAACTCATTTATCGGCTCGCACGGTCCTCTCTCAAGACATATGAGACCCTCGTCAACCCTGCATCTTGCCTTACAAACGTCTCCACTAGACAAAGACCCTGCTTCTTCTGCCCCTACTGGTCTTACCGCAACAACCATAGCTGCTATAATTATTATATACGCTATCTTCTTCATTTTTTCCCCTCCTCGTAAATACTTTTATAATACTTATATAATTATACCAAAATTAAAGGCCTTTGGCAAGCCTTTTTTAACCTAATCTTTTAAGTGCACGTCTGCATATACAGCCAGCATTTCCTGGACTTTCCTGGGCGGCAAGATAACAAAATAGTGGTCTATTATGCAGTGTGCCATTTCATGCGCCAGTATGCCCTCGGTTACGGCCCTTTCTGTCGTATATATGGTGTTCGTTTTGTATATATAAAACGAACATGCTGTATTTGGCTCATTGAAAATCTCTTCGTAGGCCATATCAAGCCCGTCCCTGTCCCTGTAAATATTAATACTTACATGTATCTTTCCAGGATACATGTCCAGTATATCTTCAACCTTTCCAAAGATCGCGTCAAACTTTTCCCTTATAATATCTTCTGTTGAAAAATCCACTTTTTCTCTATACCGCCTTGGGCTATAAAAATCTGAAAATCTGAGATTAATCCGTCTGTTAACCATATCCAAACTCACTCCCTCTTCATAAAAAATACTGCAGAATCTGGAGGAAAATACATTCCATTCTTCTTCCTGCGAATACGCGCTATCCGCAAAAGCAAAGATCAAACATAACATTAATAAAAAAGAAGCTCTTTTTAATCTCATCGCGCCTCTATTAACGGTTGATCTTGAAATACGAAAGAGCCTTTTTGAGGTCCTGTTTATCCTTCTTCAATTCAGAAACTACCTTTTTTATATCGTCTTTTAAAAGCATTTCCCTGCTTGAGCCATCTGAAAGTTCGTCTATTAAACCATCTAATTTTTCTGAAACAGTAACTACCTTTAAAAGTCCAGCGCTTAGCCCCTGCGTCATATTGTTAAAGGCATTGACCAGGTTCTGGAATTGGTCTTTTTTTCTGATCTTCAAATCAGGTAAAAACTCGCCATTGCCGACCTTCTGGGCATATTTCTCAAATCTATAGATAGGCCCAGCCACTCTGTGTGTCATAAGTATTACCACGATAGACGCCGCGAGCGCTGTTACCAGCGCAACGATAGTGCCGCCGAACAGTATAGCGGGCAGTATATAGTCAGCTGTGCTCTTTACAATCAATCTGGAATTTTCAAAAGTCGTGGTTAATGTGCGGCTTGACAGCGTATACAGGATCACCCCGAAGATCACAGAGCTAAGGGCAACCAAACCGCAAAATTTCAATATGAACTCTGTCTGAAAACCCCTGTTAATAAAATAATTTCTCCGTCTATACTTCATGCTCCCCTCCATCTTCTTCCTTATCTGACAAATCGTGCGTGTCAAGTTTATCAGATAAGGGGGTTTAATTGGTGGAAAATGCGTCGTTTAGTATTTCCTTGTTAATACTTATCGAGGATTTGCTCCTCAATTCCTCGATCCATGCGTTCATAGCATCTGTTTCTTTTTTTCTCCTTACATCCCTCTCTATATCCCGTTTTATCCTGGAAAAAGGCAATGTCTCGCCAGAGGCGTCATAATATTCCCTTATCTCCTCTTCATAGACATGGACCAAGCCCGAGATCTCTTTACTCTTTCTCTCGAGCAAAAGCTTTAAAAGCGCCTGCTCCCAGTGATTCTCAATGCTCTTCATGAAATCCTTTTGCCTGTCAAGACCCTGACGCTGCGCTTCCTGAAGCAGGATCTCCTTTTCCAGTAACCTATCCAGGTATTTCTGTCTTCCTTCCTGCGTCTCCAAAAGCACCTCGTCATCGTAAGGCGTATTTTCCAATTCGTATCTCAAATCCTCAACGCTCATCTTGTAGTCGTTCACCTGCGCGACCACACGATTATCTCCGCCATTACCTGAAGAACATCCGGTAAAAATAAAACAAACAACCAAAAGACTAAAGACTATCCGTTTCATAAAGACCTCTCCGTTAGCGTGCCCCGACTGAAAAGAGCACCGCTGGTATTGTTTTTAATAAGATCTTGAAATCCAGCCCTAGCGACCAGTTATCGATATATTCCAGATCCATCTTCATCCATTTCTCAAAATCAACATTATTCCTGCCATTGGTCTGCCACAGACAGGT
>CAZBAQ010000037.1:0-8007 GCA_964489855.1 uncultured Planctomycetia bacterium
GATTATGATATACTGGGGGTCAAAATTATTTTCTATGTCAATGCCCATCTTGGAGCTGGGAAGATCCACGACATGACCCATTGAAGAGCGCACGATATAGTCCTTGCCCAATATTTTATTTATAGTATTGGCCTTTGCGGGTGATTCTACTATTACAAGTGACTTTGGCATTTCCTAACCTCCGAGCTTTACAAAAGTCTTTCCTGGCAATTGCCTTACAAATCTTTTAATCTCCAGGTTCAAAAGAATCCTGGAAACTTCGCTTATACCCATACCAGTTTCCTCACACAACTCATCAATATGCTGCGGATCGCTGGATAATAGATTATATACCATATTCTCCCTTTTGTCCAATCCCGAACCCCTTATCTGATAAACTTGACACGCACGATTCCTCAGATAAGAGGATGAGGACAGGAGTTCCCGACTTAGCTCTTCCATTATATCATCTGCTGTTTCAGTGAGTTTTGCGCCCTGCTTGATCAGTTTGTTCGTTCCCTTTGACGTGGTCGAGTCCACTTTACCAGGCACGCTAAACACATCCCTCCCCTGCTCGAGCGCGCAATCAGCTGTAATAAGCGCGCCGCTCTTCTGGGCTGCCTCGACCACCACTGTGCCCAATGAAAGCCCGCTTATAATCCTGTTTCTCTTTGGAAAATTCCCAGAATCAGGGATTGTCCTCATAGGAAATTCCGATATAACCGCGCCGTTCTCAGCAATCTTATCCGCAAGCGCTGTATTCTCCTCAGGATAGATATCCAAAAGCCCTGAACCAAGCACAGCCAGGGTCCTCCCTTTTGCCTTTAATGCTCCCTTGTGCGCACTCGAATCAATCCCCCTTGCCATGCCTGAAACCACTGTTATGCCTCGCGATGCCAGCTCATAGCCGAGCTTCTCAGAGGTCTGTCTCCCGTAAAATGACGCTAATCGCGATCCCACTATCGCAATCGCCACATCATCTTCTGGCAGGATCTCGCCTTTCACATACAGAACAACAGGCGGGTCATATATATTTTTAAGGTTCTTGGGATAGTCCTTGTCTAAAAAAGTTATAATCTTGATGCCATACTGCTTTATCAGCCCTAGCTCCTTATCTATATTTATGTCTTTAATCGACTGGACGATCTTAGGTGCTATCTTTGGGCCGATTCCCTCTGCCATCTTCAACTCATCTTCACTGGCCCTAAAGACCTTGGCTAAAGACCCAAAATGCTTCAATAACGCCTGCGTCCTGACGCTCCCCAGGTCCTCAACCATATTAAGTATAAGCAGCCCTTCCGTATCATTCATATGAATAGTGCGTGACATACCTATCCAAAAGTTCGCGTATCATTTGCTGATATTTCACATGCTGCTCTTTGGCCTGGAGCTTAAAAAACTCAACACTTGCCCGGCTCAAGGATATTGTAACTTTTACAGTCACCTTAGGAAAGACTAGCTTTTCTGGCGGCGGTAAAAAATCCTTGATCCTGGTTAATTTTCCAATCGGCATATCTGGATCAATTTTACCCTTTTTCATAGTATCTCACCCCTTTTCTCCAATATCCTGCTCCGATTATCCTGATTTTATCGCTTCTATATGTAAACCTTACTGTCAGAATCTTATTTTTGACCTTACCTACGCAGAAAAACCGCTTTTCACTCTCACTGTGCTTAGAATCAATGTAAATTTTCCTGTATGGATCCTCGAACACCATTACTGCAGTAACAAAATCAACCCCATGCTTGTAGAAATTCTCCAATTCTTTCTCAAAATCCCAAATAAAGCTACATTCTCTTTTCATAATAACTATGCCATAAATATGGCTATTTGTCAATATAATTGTATGTATAATTATACATATCTATTCTGTTCTCCCTATATACAGACACACCACCCCCTCATTTTCTTTCAAAAAATCTTGGATTTTTTTCAATTAGGGACAGGTTCGTGATTGGATTTGAGGCACTTTCCCGATTGGGTTGGAAAACGTCTCTGGTCTGCGTTTGTCAATTAAGGGATTAGTTGGGCGGCTTTTTCCACGACCTGTTCTATGGTCAAGCTGTCAGTGTTTATAGAGTGATCTGCTTTTTTGTAATAGGGGACTCGTTTTTGGAGGAGACTCTCTATTTCCTTCTTCGGGTCAGAGGCATTTAAAAGGGGTCTGCAGACATTGCCTTTTGTGCGTTTGAGAATAGTATCAGGCGACGCCTCGAGACAGATAATGACGCTGTTTTTCTTGAGGTTCTTGAAATTCTCCTCATCAATGATCGCGCCGCCGCCTGCAGATATTACAAGACCTTGTTTTTCGCTCGCCTCTTTCACGACTTGCTTTTCGACCTCCCTGAAATATGGCTCGCCTTTTTTCTCGAATATTTCTTTAATGGGTATACCTTCTCTTTTTTCTATAATAGCATCCAGCTCCAGGAACTCGCGGCCCAGCTTTTCCGCAAGCCTTTTTGCCACGACTGTCTTACCCGTGCCCATAAAACCGACTATCGTAATATTTTTCATAACCCCCCTCCGTCTGTCACTATTATAAACTTAAGGCTTGCTTATTGCAACCCTATATGATAAGCTTTTAGGCAATATGAAAATCCTATCAATTTTTATCTTCATCCAGCTCGTTTTTATTAATCCTATATTTGCCCTGGAATTAAATACGCGCGATGAATATCTCTTTGATACCAGGGACGATGACGGAGATATCTATCGAAACTGTATCAGTATTGATAAAAAAATAGAATCACCTGAATTAGAGATATCAGCCTTCCTGGATTCGCAGTGGAATCTGGAAACCGATAAATGGGAAAAGATATTACTAGGGGTTAAGGCTGAAAAATCTCTGTGGGAATACCTCTATATAGGCCAATCCATCCAGCTCATATCAGGCGAGATGCTTGATTATATGTCTTTTGAGGTGGGTAATAAATCCTTTGACACGACCACAAAGATTGGTCTGCGCGTGCCTTTCTGGGATCATTTTTCCTTTAACGCATTTGAGGAATATTCCATCAACCTTGAAAAACTCAGGGGTGAATATTGCGAGTTAATAGCTGGGGTAATCTATACTCCGAAAAAATGGCTTTCTATATCTTTAGGCTGGCGACATACAGACAGGATTCACGCTCTTGACACAGATTACGCGACTATAGGCGCGTTATTTCACTTTTAGCGCGTCCAAATAATTTTTACAATTCCTCTTTATCTCTGAAATACTATCCCCGCCGAATTTCTCAAGCAATACATTAGCTATTACGACGGCGGTCATTGCCTCGCCGATCACACCTGCCGCAGGCACTGCGCATACGTCAGAGCGTTCTGTGGCTGCTTTTACCGCTTCTTTCGTGGAAATATCTATAGTGTTCAAACCCTTCATCAATGTGCTTATAGGCTTCATGAAGCCGCGCACGATTATATTTTCGCCGTTTGAAATGCCGCCTTCGATACCGCCTGCATTGTTTGTCTTTCTCTGAATGCCCATGGACTTTGAGTAAATTATCTCGTCGTGCACCTTTGAGCCAAGTTTTTTTACAGACTCTACGCCGCTGCCTATCTCAACTGCCTTGATGGCCGGGATAGACATGATAGCTGATGCCAGCATCGCGTCCAACCGCCTGTCGTATTGCGCGTAACTTCCCAGGCCCACTGGCGCGCCCTCGACTATTACCTCGAAGATACCGCCCAGCGTATCCTTTTTTCCCCTGGCATTGTCTATTTCTTCTATCATAAGCTTTTCAGATGCCTTGTCAGCGCAGTTTATCTTTGACTTGGCAAGGTTCTTGAGAATATCATCAAAACTCAGGCTCGATGTATGCGCCTCAACCCCGCCTATCATCACGACGTGGCTCAACACGCGAATATTCAATTCCTCTAGTAATAATTTGCAGACCGCGCCTATTGCGACGCGCATGGCTGTCTCTCTCGCAGACGCCCTTTCAAGAACAGAACGGGCTCCCGTGAAACCGTATTTCAGCATGCCTGCCAAATCTGCATGACCTGGCCGCGGATTCTTTATCTCAGGGAGTCTTTCTATGGAGAAATCACTGTTAGCTATCAGAATAGAGATAGGGCTTCCTATGCTCAAGCCGCCTTTTATGCCTGATAGTATCTTTGCATGGTCCTGTTCTATCTTCATCCTGTCGCCTCTTCCGTAACCCTGCTGCCGCCTCTTTAGCTCCTTATCTATAAAGGTATCCTCAAGCCTTAGCCCGCTCGGCATACCTTCTAATATTCCGACAAGCGCTTCCCCGTGCGACTCACCGCCGGTTAAAAACCTCAACATCTCAACCTCCCTCCTTATCTGACAAACTTGACATGCACGTTTTGTCAGGTAAGAAATAGAATGTTCAGTATCCTCTGCCCCCATATCATTGCCACAAAACCTGCCAGGGCAATATAGGGCCCATAAGGTATTATATCATGTTTTTTGACAAATTTAATATACAATCCTACGGGCGTACCGAAAAATGGCGCAAGGAAAAAGACCAGCACTGCCATTTTCCAGCCCAAAAACGCGCCCAGCATCGCCATAAGCTTTACGTCTCCGCCGCCCATTGCCTCTTTTTTAAAAACGAGCGCACCTAAGTAACCTGTTATCCATATAAGCCCGCCGCCTGCCAGGGCCCCTAATCCGGAATTTATAAGCCCGGCCTTCCATGTAGCTGCATTGTGAAGCTGCGGGAACACTACGCTCAAGACAATCCCTAATATAAGGCCGCCAATGCTGATTCTATCTGGTATGATCTGAAATTCCAGGTCAACAAATGTCACTACTATCAGAGCGAATGTTACTAAACTATATATCCAGAACTCTGCTATAAATCCAAAATAAATAAACAAAAGCAAAAATGTCAATGCGCTTACAAGTTCTACGACGAAATATCGGGGAGATATCCTCTCTTTACAAAACCTGCACCTCGCCAGCAAACAAATATAGCTTAATAAAGGTATATTGTCATACCAGGGTATCGGCTTTTTGCAAGATGTGCACCTTGACCCTGGCGAAATAATAGATTCATTCCGCGGTATCCTGTAAATACACACGTTCAGGAAACTACCGATTATTGAGCCAAAGATAAAGATTAGTAAATGTGTCATATTATCAAGTTGCACTTCCCGCACAGTGGGTTTCAAGGACACAAAAATTTTCCCAGCGAGAAAATTTTGCTCCTTTTTTCCACTCGCTCGCCTTTTTTGGTGACTCTCACCTAGTGAGAGTCACCAAAAAAGGCACCATGCCCGCTCGCGGAAAAGAGGCCTCTCAACCCACTATGCGGGGAGCGCAAATCATTTCAAAGCGTTACTTAACGCTTTTCGCATTACATCTATAACATCAACAGCCTTACAGCCATCTATCCAATAGGAAAAAGCTAGTGCACCCTGCCAAGCAAGCATGCCTGAGCCATTATAAGCACAAGCTCCGACTTTTTTTGCTAAGGATAGGAGTTTAGTTTCAGCTGGATTATATATAAGATCGTAAACAAACAGTTTCTTGTGGAGCATTTTTTCACTGACCAAGCAAGCGTCACTTTCTTTGAGTCCGACTGGTGTTGCATTGATAAGTGCATCTTTTGAAGAAATATCTAATTCATCAACGCTATCTACGACTTTAATCTGAAGATTAGTGAATAATCCTTTTAACATACCGGCAACTCCTGATGCCTTATTTTTATCTACATCAAAGATATGTATTTCCTTTGTGCCTTGTTTTGCCATTACATAGCAAACAGCCCTGCTACCGCCTCCGGCTCCTAGTATGGCAATCTTTTTACCTTTAGGTTCAAATCCTAAGTCTTTCAAATCCCTTGAAAACCCAAGGACATCAGTATTAATAGCCTTCCAAATATTATCTTTCAGTATTAAAGTATTTGCTGCCTTTATATCTCTCACATAAGAAAATTCTTCATGCGGGGCTATGAATTTCAATACCTTTTCCTTGTGAGGAATTGTAACATTTAATCCTTTTAAATCTGCTATATAAATATCATTTCCGTAACTATCTTTCTCTACTCTAGTACCATCAAAAAAAGCCTTAAGATTTTCTGGCTTTACTGGAATTTTTATATACTCAGCCTTGTCTTTCATGCCCAGCTTCTTGAACGCAGCATTGTGCATTGCCGGAGACAAGCTGTGTTTTACCGGCCAGCCTATGATACCATATATATCCATATCCACACCATATAAAGATTGTCCAAGGCTAAGCCTTGGACAAATATGCCATCAGATTAAGCTGTCCAAGGCTTAGCCTTGGACAATATCGCTGCTACAATTTTAGTTTGGTTTTTCGTTGTTTCGTGAATAGTAGTTTATTGACTGCGTTCACGTATGCCTTGGCGCTCGCCTCGACTATATCAGTGGAAGCGCCCCTGCCTGACAGCTCGATTCCGCTCGCAGCCTTTACCCTCACTGACACTTCACCCAGCGCGTCCTTGCCTCCTGTTGCCGCCTTTAAAGAATAATCCAGCAAATTGAATTTCACGCCTGTTATTTTTTCAATCGCCTTATAGCATGCGTCCACAGGACCGTCGCCTGACGAAGACTGCTTTTTCACGCTAGCGCCTTTTTTAAGCTCTATTGTCGTGCGCGGCTCAATATTCTTGCCACTCCTGTATTCAAACCCGGTTATAGAGTAAGTCTCAGGCACGGATACGATCTCGTCCTCTATTATGGTCAGGATATCCTCGTCAAACACCTCTTTCTTTTTGTCAGCCAAGTTCTTGAACCGCTCAAACGCCTTTACAATATCTTCCTCGCCAAGATCGACCCCGAGCTTCTTCAGCCTCTCCTTAAACGCGTGCTTGCCAGAATGTTTTCCTAAAACGAGCCGCGTGCCGCCAAACCCCACATCCTCAGGTTTCATGATCTCATAAGTGGTCCTCTTCTTTAAGATCCCGTCCTGGTGAATGCCTGCTTCGTGACTAAACGCATTGCGGCCCACTATTGCCTTATTCGGCTGAACAACAATGCCGGTGAGCTTGCTCACGAGACGGCTTGTCTTGTAAAGCTGGTCTGTCTTTATAGAGGTAGCGCATTTAAATATATCCTGCCTTGTCTTTAAGGTCATTACAATCTCTTCCAGCGACGCATTGCCTGCCCTTTCGCCAAGCCCATTGATCGTGCACTCGACCTGCTCCGCGCCATTCTGAATAGCTGCCAGGGAATTACTCACCCCCAGCCCAAGATCATTGTGGCAATGTACGCTTATTATTGCCTTGCTGGAATTAGGCACCTTTGTCTTTATGATCCTTATAAGATTGCCGAACTCAAGAGGCGTCGCATAACCGACTGTGTCAGGGATATTGACTGTCTTTGCGCCTGCATTTATCACTGCCTCAACTACCCGGCACAGAAAATCTATTTCTGAGCGCGACGCGTCCTCCGGAGAAAACTCGATATCGTCGGAAAACCTGCGTGCGTATTTCACAAATTCTGCTGCCTGCTTCAGTATTTCCTCTTCTGCTTTTTTCAATTTATACTTCATGTGGATCTTTGAAGTGGCTAAAAAAACGTGGATCCTGGATTTTTTTGCTGCCTTGACCGCCTTTGCGCAGATATCTATGTCTTCTTTCTTGGCCCTTGCCAGTCCGCAGATAGACGGACCCTTAATAGTCGCGCTGACCTCGCACACAGCATCAAAGTCGCCCTTTGACGCGATCGGGAACCCTGCCTCGATCACGTCCACGCCGAGCCTCGCCAATTGCCTGGCGATTTCTATCTTTGCCTTCATGTCAAGGCTCGCGCCTGGCGACTGCTCGCCGTCTCGCAAAGTCGTATCAAATATAATAATCTTTTTCATAACTTATGCTCTTACGCTCTTGTGCACTTGTGCACTTACTTGATCCAATCCATCATGCCGCGGAGCTGTTTTCCTATCGCCTCTACTGGATGAACATCATCTGCTTTTCTTAATTTATTAAATTCGGGCCTGCCGTTTTCATTTTCCCCGATCCATTCCCTGGCAAACTTGCCTGACTGGACTTCTTTCAATATCTTTTTCATTTCCTTGCGGGTTCTTTCTGTTATGA
>CAZBAQ010000038.1:0-7880 GCA_964489855.1 uncultured Planctomycetia bacterium
TTTACCCTCTTGTCAGTACATTGCGCTGAAAGAATCGTGGCGATAAGAATCTGGAGAGGAGTCTTGTAATAGAGATCTGTGCGGCCCCGGGGATAGACCCTGCGCAAGATCTTTATTATCCCTATTATTCTTTCTCTGGCAGGCCTCACTTCACCTTGATTTCTTTTCTTAACTTGCCGCTTACGCTGCAGTACGCCTCTACAGTAATCACGTCACCCGGCTTAGCATCAGTGACCATATAACCTGAAAACTGGTATTTCTCATTATCCTGCTTGCTGATTTTATGCTCGATGATTTCCTTTCCATTAAGCAGCACTTCAATCTTATTTATAAAATGTTTTTCAGGATTGTTTACAGGATGCGTGACAATAACCGTCATCATCCTTGATTCCCTAGAATACTCTATCTTTATATCAGACGGCGGGTGAGCATATACATCCGTACATACCGCGATAAAGGCGCAGATCAATACCAACAAAACTATCTTTCTCATGCCTTCCTCCTTTCTAAAAACACGCCTAAAAAATTAAGTATCAGCAATGCAAAAAGCTCTGCCTCTAATAAAACCCCTGATTCGTAAAATCCGAAAATAAACACTGCGGCGCCCAAGCCAAACATAATCCTCCCGAGACAAGTCTTTGGCGTGGTCCTTGGCTCGACCATCATAACAAAGATAAAGAAATAATTAAAATAACTGAATGTGTCTAAGAGCGACGCATTATTCAAAAAGGCCTGCGGGGCGTACAAGAAAAGCGATGCCATAAAATAACTCGCGATCAGATCCAGTCGTTTTATCCTCGAGGCAAAATAGATCCCAAGAGGGATAATGATATGCCACGCGTACGCGGCCTTCCACTGGGTGTATGCACCCAAAACCACGACTACCAGGAAAATCCCAAAGCCAGCAGGGTTAAATATATGCGACTTACGGAAACGCACGACATGCTTGGAGATTATCGCAAGGGTGCTGGTCAGGCAAATTACCCACAGGGGCTGGTAGCTGGATATGACATACCCTATAATAAGCCCTGTCATAACAGAGCTTTCTGTTATGCTGAATTTTTTATTTTTTATGCAGTTGATCAGAGATTCTATGGCGATTGAAGAAAGGATCGCAGCTGATACAGCCACTAAAAATCTGGGGTTCTTTTCGGCAAAAGAAAGATACAGCGCAAACAGTCCCAGAAAAAGAGAAAGCTGAGTCTTGATTGATTTGATCTTCATTGGTCTCTCCTTATTGTTTAAGTCTGGATAAATATCTAAAGGCGCCCAGCGTAGCCTTCGCGCCCTCGCCTGCCGCTATTATTATCTGCTTTTCAGGCACGTCAGTGACATCCCCTGCCGCAAAGACCCCTGGGACACTTGTGCGGTTAAAAGGATCCACTTTTATCTCGCCCTGGTTATTCTTTTCCACGTCAGGCGCAAAACCGGAATTGGGATAAAGTCCTATCTCCACAAATATGCCCTGGACTGCCAGCCCCTCTTCTTTGTCCCCTCGCTTTATCTTTATGCCTGTCACCATCTTATCACCCAGGACAGCTGTTACCTGCGAGCCATTAAGAATCTTGACATTGGTGCCCTTTTGCAATTTATCCTGCTCCACAGGGTCGCCCGTAAGCTGCTGGGTGATATTTATAATATATACCTTCTTGGCTATTTTCATTAACTGCAACGCAGCATCCAATGCTGAATTGCCGCCACCTATGACAGCTACATCTTTACCTGAAAAAAGCGGGCCGTCACATGTGGCGCAATAAGTAAGGCCTTTATTCTTGAATTCCTTCTCTCCTGACACATCCAGCTCTCTCGAACGCTTACCTGACGCTATTATAACAGCCTTTGCCTTGTATTCGGATTTATCGGTCTTTACGTAAACCAGGGTCTCGTTCTTTTTGACCTCAACAGCCTCTTCGTTTTCCTGTACTCCGATATCATATTTTTTCATGTGCTCTTCGAACTTTTCAACAAGTTCTGGACCGCTCACAAACTGGTAACCCGTATAGTTCTCGATATCCCCGCTCCACGCTGTCTGGCCTCCGATATCTTTAGAGATGATTAGAAGCTTCATTTTCTTGCGCGCGGCATAAACCGCTGCTGTTATGCCAGCAGGCCCGGCCCCTACGATTATCAGATCAGGTATATTTTTTGTCGCCATGTCTTATATGACGCGGCGTGAGGTCGATTATTTCCTTTACCTCCACAGCTATCAGGTATTCTGGTTTTGGCAAAAGCGCCTCTGGATGCCGCGGATGTCCTTTTTCGCCTTTAAGATTCTTCAGAAGCCGCTTTGATATCCTCTTGGTAAGTTTTTCCTCCCACGATTTTATTGTGCGGGAATGAAGGTCCTTCTCTTTTACAATGCTCGCAATCCCCTTTAAACAATACCCCATAAATCTATGCTCGTCAACAGCCGTGATGCTTATATTGGGGTTCTTTCTAAGGTTTACATAGGTCTTTTCTTTGTAGAGATCGAGGAGGTATACTACCTCGCCTTCTCCTATATCCACTATGCCTTTGCAGGAATTATGCGGGAAACCGTTTCTGTCTATAGTAGTTATAATGGTGTAAGGCTGTTTATGAAAAAAACTGACTATACCCTGGTTTAATTTCTTCATGCAAGTTCCCTTGAATTCTGCCACAGGCCGTGTATGTTGCAATAAGAAGACGCAAGAACCGTGCCTGGTTTTTCTGTCCTGAATTTCAAGTTCACCTCAGGATTGGTATAAATCGTACTTGTATCCGGACCCTGAACTGATTCCCCATGAGAGATAAAATCGAATTTCCCTATTTCATATGGAAACTTTTCTCCTTTTGGCAAAAAGTAGACTTCTATCCAGCTTATGTGGTGGGCTGTTGTGTTAGGGTGGGGGATTTCTTTACCCACGCTTACTGTAATAGAAACCGCCTGGTCTTTTCCTGGCCTTCCAGCCACGTCAATAACCGGGACATGCTTTTCCTTTTTCCAATCCGCGCTTTGATACAATTCTTTTAAATCCGCCATATATTCCTCCTTTTGTTAATAATACCATTTTAGTATCATTAACTAGGGTTGTCAAGCCTTTTAAAATATCAGATTCGCAAGCATGCCCAGGACGATCACCTGCGGCACTGTGATTACAGGGAGCCATATAGCCACGCGCTTGCCGACATTGACCCATAAAAGCCCTATCTCTGTATAGTCAGTCACTACCCCTGCCATTAAAAACACAAATGCATTGCCAAACGCGCCTGTCTGCCTGAATATCTCAAATGCGAGAGGCGCAGTGCCTTCCGAGCACACCTCCATTATTGTCGCGACTGCTAATGTTGCCATTAAACCCATAAATGTGGGGCCCATATAATGTTGAAAAATGCCCTTTGGTACATACGCCCCAACCAGGCTGGCAAGCCCTATGCCTATTAAAATCCACCACAGGACCATATCTCCCAGAGAAAGAGCTCCCTTATATATACCTTTTACGTCGCTCAATGAAAATCTGTAGCCAAAAGACCTTTTTTTAAGGTCCTTTGCTATGGAAAAATCCTCTCTCACATCCAGGGAATTTTCATTTTTCTCGATAAGGTCATTTGACTCGAGCACCTGATAGATTAATCCTGTTATTACAGCAATCGCTATGGCGCATAGGATTATATAGAGCGCCTTTAAACCGAAGAACGCGATAAGCATTATTGTAAGCGGAAAATTCGCCCATGGGCTGGCTAAAAGAAACGCGATCACAGCTGGATTTGACGCGCCTTTCTTATGGAGCTGGATGGAAAGTGCCAGGATTCCGTGACTGCACGCGCTCATGAAAAAACCTATTATTACTGAGTAGAGAATCGTTCTTTTCTTAGGCCTTGCAAGTATATGAGAGATATATTCGCACGGCACAAAATGGTTTATTGCACCCCCAAGACCCAGGCCCAGGAGCATGGCCCACCAGATCCTAGAAAAATACATAAGAAACGATTTTCTAAAAGGCTCTAAAAATGGGAGGACGTACGACAACGCGCAAAGAAAACCCAAGCCAGCCGCAACAACAACCGCCTTGTTCCTATACCACTCTTCTTTCTCGCAATGCGAGCAAAGAGCCTTTTCCTTCCCCATATCCCCTCCCTTATCTGACAATCTTGACACGCACGATTTGTCAAATAAGCTATTTGTAAGCGACTCCTTTGAGGTCTTCCACGTACTTTTGGGCTGAAAAAGCAGCGGTCGCGCCATCACCGCACGCCGTAATAACCTGCCTGAGAAGTTTCCTGCGGCAATCACCGCACGCAAAAATGCCTTTCTTTGACGCGTTCATATCGCTATCTGAAACAACGTACCCATCTTTATCCAATTTCAATACCCCTTTTACAAAATCTGTATTGGGTAAATACCCTACAAAGATAAAGACACCGTCGCAGGAAACATCCGTATCTTTTCCTATCTTAACATTCTTGACCTTTACTCCGCTCACCCTGTCCTTGCCCAAAATCTCAACAGCCTTTGATTCCCATATAAATTCTATTCTTTCATTCGACAATGTCCTTTCCTGCAATATCCTTGTCGCGCGCAGCCTGTCCCTGCGATGCACCACTTTTACTTTTTTCGCAAACCTTGTCAGAAACAGGGCCTCCTGTATCGCAGTGTCCCCTCCTCCAACCAGAACTATTTCCTTATCTTTATAAAGCGCTCCGTCGCACGTGGCGCAATACGACACGCCTTTCCCCTGCAGTTCTTTTTCGCCCGCAACGCCTAATTTCCTTGGCCTTGCGCCAGACGCGATGATCAAAGAAAGAGATCTATGGCTCTTGCCTTCAGCCTCTACCAGCCAGCCATTTTTATTCTTTTCTATTTTTTCAACATTTCCAACTTTAAACTCGGCCCCGAAACCCCCAGCTTGCTTTTTAAATTTCTCTACCAATTCGAATCCATTGATCCCATCGGGAAAACCAGGATAATTTTCCAAATGATCTGTAATCACTGCCTGGCCCGGCACTGAAAAGCTTTCCAAAACCAATGTCTTGAGCCGCGCCCTTGCAGTATAAAGCGCTGCTGTCAGTCCAGCCGGTCCACCGCCTATAATAATCACATCATAATCCATATCATCTCTCCCCGAATATCTTTGTGCCAAGCCTTATTATATTCGCGCCTTCTTCTATGGCTACCCTGTAGGAACCGGTCATGCCCATTGATAGATATCTCATGTCTACATGTGAGACGCCCAAAAACCTGATCCTTTCAAATGTCTTTTTTGTCTCAATAAAATACGGCCGCGCGAGTTCAGGATCTCCTGATAAAGGGCCCATTGTCATAAGGCCCATCACCTTTATATTATGCAACCTTGACGCTTCCTTTACAAGCCTTTCTGTGTCCTCTGGAAAAACTCCGAATTTCTGTTTTTCCCTGCCGCTATTTACTTCAATAAGAACTGACGTGGTTTTATTTTCATTTACGCAGGCCCTGTCGATCTCCTGCGCTAACTCAAAAGAATCAACTGTCTCAATGACATCGAATATCTTTATTGCCTTTTTGACCTTGTTCTTCTGCAAATGGCCGATAAAGTGCCACTTTGCCCTGATACCTACTATCTTAAACGCCGCCTCTGCCTCCTGCACATAATTCTCGCCGATTATTTTAACGCCTGCATCCACTGCCTCTAAGATCTCTTCGGGCGTCCTGGTCTTGCAGGCAGCCTCGAGCTCCACTCCATCCGGTAATTCAGAAAGTATCCGGCTGATATTCTCTTTTATCACGGCTTTCCCCTGCGCCTTAAAGTATCTGCTTTGCTGATAGCATGCACTTCTTTCTTTACAGCGTCATAAACGGAAATTATATCTATGCCTTTAAACTCTTTTTTTATAAGATCCATTTCTTTTATGGGTAAGGATTTTGTCGCACAAGGCCTTAGCGGGGTATTAAGCTGTACCTCATCAGGGCCTATTTCTTCGGCTAATCTCGCCAGGCCCTTTGCGCGATCTTTATTTTCTTCTATAAACATGATCTGTAAAGCGAGTTTACCTTTATATACTGACCTGAATTCCTTTATGCCTTTAAGGACCATGTCAAATGTTATACCCTTCAAGGGTTTATTTATCCTGAGAAATGATTCCGGCGAGTGCGCGTCAAGCTTTAGCATTACCTGATCCGCAAGTTTCAGGTCTTCCCGCACGTCTTTTCTATCCATTAAAGATGAATTCGTTATAACGGCTATTTTTTCTTTTCTTATTTTTCTGATTTCTTTGATAATTTGACTCAGATTAGAGACAAGGGTGGGTTCGCCTGTCCCTGAAAACGTCAAATAGTCTATATTTAGATCTGGCAGGGATTTTATTTCTTTAATGATCTCGCCTGTTGGAACAAATACTTTTCTTTTACTGCTAAATCTTTTTGTATCGCCGATCTGGCAATACACGCAGTCAAACGTGCATACCTTTTTCTCGCCGGAGATAGGATCTATGCCAAGAGAGCTGCCCAGCCTCCACGAAGAAACAAGTCCATAGATATATCTGTATTTTTTATCCGGCATTATATATAGGCGAATTTAAAGATGTAGAAAATATACGCTAAATATAACATCAGGAAAATAAGGCCTTCTTTTTTTGAAATCGTCATCTTTGTCCTTGAAAATAAAAACATCAGGACCGTGATAAATATTACAAGAGGAACGGTTATCATCCTGGTCTCTGTATCTATTTCCAAAGGCCTGATTGACGCTGAAAAACCCAGGACCCACAGGATGTTTAATATGTTGGCCCCGACCACATTTCCTATGGCAAGCTCCCCCATGTTTTTGAAACTCGCGACAATAGCTGTAAAAAGCTCGGGAAGCGATGTGCCCACAGCAACCATTGTAAGGCCTATCACGACTTCTGGCACGCCAAGGAAATTGGCAATATCAATACCACTCGGCACTATTGCATATTTAGCGGATACCGCTACGCCTATAGCGCCTATTAAAAATTTGACGCTGTCTTTAGCTATATTGTAATTTTCGGATTTTTCCTTCGTGACAGTTTTCTTTGTCCTGATCTCTCTTAAGACCACGGCTATAAAAAATAATATTAAAAGAACGCATAAGAATATCCCGTTTCCAAAGTCCAGGCTATGATCCATTATGAGAAAATACAATAAGACTGCCACGAATATCAAAAACGGGATATCCTGTCTTAAAACCCTCGCTTCCAATTTAATGGGCTTTATTATAGCCGCTATTGCTAATATGAGAGCTATATTTGCAAGGCACGAACCAAGCGCATTGCCAACAGCCATCCCGCTCCTACCCATGTAGCTGGATATTGCAGATACAGTAAATTCCGGTGCAGTGGTCGCAAGGCTCACTATGGTTATTCCAATGACTGCCCTTGGTATCCTAAAGGCCCTGGCTATGCCTTCTGCGCCGTCAGTAAAGAGATCCGCGCTTTTTATTATTACAGCTATACCTAATATAAAGATTAATATATTTATTAACACCGGTTACCTTTTCTTTTTCTTTCTCCGCAATGCCTTTTCCATCCTGTCGCGCGCCTGATGAGGCGTCGTTCCCTCTGTTAGATGGTTATTGCATAGCGCGGCAAATCCCCTGCGGTTCTTCATCTTAAAGATCTTTATCTTTGCCATATTGCCTCCTTTCCACCTTAACCTGGATTATACCAAATCCCAGAGAGTATGTTAACAAAAATATTGCAAAGTCATTTCTTTGCGTATAAAATATATCTATATTTAGGGGGAGATTATGGCAAAGAGGGCTATCGTTGTACTGGCGGAAGGCTTTGAGGAAATCGAGGCAATTACTGTTATAGACGTATTGAGGCGGGCCAGGATAGAAGTGGTTGTGGCCGGGCTGGATGATCTAAAGGTGCAGGGTTCGCATGGGATAACTATTACCGCGGATACGCTGCTGGATAAATCTGGT
>CAZBAQ010000039.1:0-7844 GCA_964489855.1 uncultured Planctomycetia bacterium
TAATAGTGGATATCAAAGGGGTTGAGAACAAAACATCCCCTATGCCAAATGGATTTATGATCAATATACGCCATGTCATTTTAGGTATATAATATAGCATAAGATCACTTTTTCGGCTATAAAAATTTTTAAGCCGCTGTTGAAACTCTTGCTTTTATCTGCTATACTAAACTACTATGAAAAAGAACTTTAAAGAGGCTTACCATAGGGCGCAGGCAGAGCTGGAAATGCTGTACGAGATAGGCAATGCCATGCATACGACCCTCAACCTCGAGAAGATCCTTTATATAATACTCACCTCTGTGACATCCCATGTGGGCTTGAGTTTTAACAGGGCAATGCTATTTTTGGTAAATGAAAAGGATAACACACTCGAGGGCAAGATGGGAATAGGGCCTGACAGCCCAGAGGACGCGAATGCAGTGTGGTCTCACATAGAAAAACACAAGATGGGATTCGATGAATTAATAGAAACGCGCAGTCAGTTCGAGCATTTGAAAAAATCACAGCTAAATAAGACTGTACACTCCATAAAAATACCGATATCCGATGACTCGGGGATCGTGGCAGCTACTGTTATGGAAGGCATGCCTTTTGCCATAACCTCTGAAAAGGCAAAACAAATAACGACCAAAGGGAGTCCCGAGCGAAGTCGAGGGACAGAAAGCGAGATCTCGCAGATATTGAGCCTCGAGGATTTTGTCACTGTCCCGCTCAAGGCGCGCGACAAGACGATCGGCGTAATACTCGCGGACAATCTCTACACAAAAAAAGCTATAACAAACGACCACATCCGTATGCTCACGACATTCGCGAACCAGGCAGGCCTGGCCATAGAAAACTCCAGGCTTTATGAGAGGACAGTGGTACTTTCAAACTCGGATTCCTTGACAGGGCTGTGGCATCACGGATATTTCCAGTACCTGTTAGGCCAGGAAATCAAATACGCCTCTCAAAGAAAACAATCATTTACTATTCTAATGATCGATATAGATGATTTTAAGAAATTCAACGACACCAATGGCCATCAGGCCGGCGATGCCATATTAAGAAGCATCTCCTCTATCTTCAAGACTATTTCAAAAAGGATAGACTTTGTCGCCCGCTACGGGGGCGAAGAATTTGTAGTACTCCTTCCTGCCACAAAGAAAGAAGAGGCCATTATCCTGGCTGAACGCCTGCGAAAAGCCATTGAGGAAAGCAAAGACCTTAAGGATATAACTATCTCGACAGGCGTGGCGTCCTTCCCGGAGGATGGAAAAGAAAAAGAATCGCTCATATCATCCGCGGACAGGGCATTATATCAGGCTAAAAGAACCGGAAAGAATAAAATCTGCACTTAAGTTGACAAACTTGACACGCTCAATTTGTCAACTTAAGAGGTGGGGGAGGGTAAGGTCTCTTTTTTCGCGTCGGAGAATTTTACGGACACGACCTTTGAGATGCCTGACTCCTGCATGGTGATGCCGTACATGACGTCAGCCGCGTCAATGGTCTTTTTATTGTGGGTTATGACGATGAATTGCGATGTGTGGGTGAACATGTTGAGACTTTGCGAGAAGCGGTCGACGTTTGACTCATCCAGCGGCGCGTCTATCTCGTCCAGAATACAGAACGGGCTGGGTTTTACCTTGAATATTGCGAAGATGAGCGCGATGGCAGTGAGCGCCTTTTCGCCGCCTGAAAGAAGCGACACGTTCTGAAGTCGTTTTCCAGGGGGCCGCGCCACTATCTCGATGCCTGACTCAAGGACATCGGATTCGTCCAAAAGTAGGAGCTCGCCGTCGCCGCCGCCAAAAAGCATCTTGAAGAAATTCCTGAACTCCACCCGTATATTCTGAAATGTCTCGATAAAAAGTTCTTTCGTGGTCTTGTTTATTTTGGCTATAGCCTTCATGAGCGAATCCTTTGCCTTTAACAGGTCCTCGCTCTGATGGGTCAGGAAGTCAAACCTTTCACGCAGCTCTGTCTGTTCTTCGATGGCCGCGAGATTGACAGCACCCATTGCGTCTAATTTCTCGCGCCTATCTTCTACCTCGCTTTTTAGCGCGTCCTTCTCTACCTCCTGCCAGCCATCCACAAGCTCCACTTCGTCCAGGTCAAGCTTATAAATATCGCGCATGCGCTGCTTGAGACTGTCCACGCCATAATTAGTTTCTGCCTTTTTAAGATCCACCTCGTGCAGGTTCGAACGGATCTCGTTTATTTTTTTCTCTGACATCTTAAACGCGGTCTCACCCTGTTTTATCCTCTCTATTATATCCGCATACGCCCTTTCTATTGTCCCGAGCTCGCCGTGTGTCTGGCTTGTCTGTCGGCTCAACAGCTCGATCGATTTTTCAAGTTCTGATGTCTCGCCAGTGAGCTCTTCTATCTTTTTAGCAGATTCATCGATCTCGGCCTTTCGTGACTCCAGCGCGCTTTCCGCGTCCTTTAACGAGGTCTCTAAAATAGTCAGCGTATTCGAGAGTCCCTCTTTTTTGCTTTCCAGCGTACCCAGTTCTGTCCTCTGTTCCGTGATCTCTATCAGGAGGCCTTCTTTTTCTTTTGCGTTTTCCGCGATCACCTGCTCGCCTGTTGAGATCCTTTCCTCGTTAAAACGCGCGGCCGTTTCTGTCTCTTCCAGCGTCTTTGTAAGAGAAGTCTCTTCTTCCTTTAATCTCTCTATCTCAGAACTAATCTCGTCTATCTCGAGATTCATTAGCGATATCTCGTCCATCACGCCTTTTAGATTCTCCTCGATATTGGCGAATCTCGTATTCGCATTGCCAAAAAGTATTTCTTTTTCGCCCAAATTCATGGACACTTCTTCTATCCTTTTTTCAAGATCTGATTTCTCTTTTTCGTCAGCCGCTTTTTCCTCGTCCATGTCGCGCAGGGCCTTTTCCTCTTCTACAATAGATCCGGAAAGCTCTTTTATCCTCGCGTCCCTGTTCACCAGGCTCATTTCCACGGCGCTGACATCTCCTCCGGAGATAAAGCCTTTTCCCGCGATCTCGCCGACCAGTGTAATAAAGGTATGGTCTTTGACGGACGGGTTATCCTTTAAGATAGAGCGCGCGTCTTCCAGATCCTTTACAACAAAGGTGTTTTTCAGCAAATGATGCAGGGCGTTTTTATACCTTGTGTCTACAGAGGCAAAATCAGCTGTCCGGCCCAGGATCCTCGCGTCGTTTAGGGCCGCTGGTTCTTTAGCCGCATCAAAAGAATCCGGATGCACAAATAGCGCCTTGCCGGATGAATTGTCTTTCAGGAAACTGATCGCGTTTTGACTGGCCTCCATACTATCCACGACGATTGCCTGCAGATAATCTCCGAGCGCGGTCTCGATCGCCGCCTCGTATCCTTTTTTAACATTGAGGAAATTCGCAAAGACGTCTCTCATCCCGTCTATCACGGGCCTGTTTTTGCCCATGAGCGCCTTTACGCCCGAGGAGAAGCCCTCGTACTTTGTCTTTGCCTCATTCAAGACATCCAGCCTGGATTTATTCGTGGCGAGCGAACGGTGGGTTTCTTTCGAGCGCTCCGCCAATTCTTCCAGGCGGCTTGCCAGGCGCGATATGTTCTGGGAGATCTTGCCGCGCTGGGTCTTCAGCTCTATGACCTCTGAACATACTGACTCTATTTCTTTTTTAACGTCCTCTATCTTGACATCAAGCACTGCCTTTTCCTGCCCTATAGTATGTCTTTCCGTCTCGAGCCTCCTGAGCCTGGCATCGTTTGACGAAAGCGTGGTGGATGCCTTTGCGAGCTGGTTTCTTAGTTTGGCTTCCTTTGACGCTATGTCTATTACATTTGCCTTTGAGGTAGATATAGAGGTCTCGCTGTCTGATATGAGTTTCGAGATCTCGTTCAGGCGGTTTTCTTTATCTTTCAGGCGCCCGGCGCGATCAGCATCCTCTGTCTCAAGCACTGTTACCTTTTCTCTTAGGCTCGCTATCTCTTTTTTCTGGGAGACTATTGTTGCCTCGCCTTTTTCTATTTCCTTTCCCAGCTCGATGCGTCTTATCTTTAACTCCTCTACCCTTTCCCTGTTTAAGGACATCTTGTCTTTTGATTTTGATACCCTGGAATCCTTTTCTATTATTGTAGAGCGGAAATCAAGTCTCTTACTTTCGACGTCGTTACGTTTCGCGCCAAGCCCTGTGAGTTCGCCTGAGGTCTTTTCCAATTCCCTATTGAGTTCAGACTCTTCTCTCTTAAGCTCGTCTAAATTTGTATTGGAACCGGAGAGTCTTTGTTTTAATATCTCGAGCTCTATGCGCGTGAGTTTCAGTTCGAGCTGTTTTAGTTCCTCGTATCTCTCCTTGTAGCGCTCGGCCTTTCTGGCCTGTCTTTCAATTGAATTTATCTGGCGCTTTACTTCCAGTATGATATCGTTTATCCTGAGGAGGTTCTGCTCTGTGTCGTCGAGACGCCTGAGCGCCTCTCTCTTTTTTGTCTTGTATTTTGTGATGCCAGCTGCCTCTTCAAATATTTCGCGCCTGTCTTCGGGTTTGGAGCTCAAGACCTGGCCTATGCGGCCCTGCTCGATTATAGAGTAGGAGCTCGTACCGATACCGGTGCCCATGAATAATTCAGATATGTCTTTTAGCCGGACAGGGGTTTTGTTCAGGAGGTATTCGCTTTCGCCGGAGCGGTAGAGGCGGCGGGACACGGTTACCTCGTCGTATTCGATAGGGAGTTTGCGGTCCTGATTGGCGAGCGTGAGCGAGACCTCAGCGTAGTTGACCGGTTCTTTGCCGTCGGTGCCGTTGAAGATCACGTCTTCCATCTTTCCGCCGCGCAGGGTCTTTGCCGACTGTTCGCCGAGCACCCACTTTATCGAATCTGAGATATTTGATTTCCCACATCCGTTGGGACCCACGATAGCGGTTATGCCAGGTTCAAAATCCAGCCGCGTCCTCTCGGCGAATGATTTGAACCCGAATAATTCCAGTCGTTTGAAATGCATATACGTTTCTTATCTGTAGCTGTAGAGCTTGCTCTGCAAAAGGCAAAGCGAGCTTTGCGGCTACCTTTTCAATACCTCTTTGAATCTCTTTGTCAATTCCGGCACGATCTCGAACAAATCACCCACTATGCCGTAAGTCGCTACATTAAAAATCGGAGCGTGCGGGTCCTTGTTTATCGCGACTATTACATCTGAGGACTGCATGCCCACGAGATGCTGGATCTGTCCTGAGATGCCGCATGCAATATAGATCTTAGGGCATACTGTCTTTCCTGTCTGGCCCACCTGGTGCGAATATGTCTTCCAGCCCGCGTCCACTGCTGCGCGCGATGATCCTACTGCGCCGCCTAAAACCTTGGCCAGCTCCTCTATTAATTTAAAATTCTCCGGATTCTGCAGGCCCCTTCCGCCTGAAACGATTATGTCCGCCTCTGTGAGGTTTACTGTCTCTTCTATTTCCTCGACAACATCGAGAAGATTTGTGCGCGAGAAATACGTATCATCGTCAAAACTTGACTCTATGATCTTTCCCCTGTGGTGATTATTGACCTCTGCCTCTTTCATCACCTTGTGTCTCACGGTCGCCATCTGCGGCCTGTGATTCGGGCAGATGATCGTGGCCATGATATTTCCGCCGAACGCGGGTCTTGTCTGAAGAAGCAATCCTTCTTTCTTGTCTATGTCAAGGCCTGTGCAATCAGCCGTGAGCCCTGCGTGGATACCTATTGCCACGCGCGATATCAGCGACCGGCCTATGGATGTCGCACCGCAAAGCACTATCTCCGGCTTGTGCTCCTTTATCAATTTAATCAATACCTTGGAATACGGCTCGCTCTGGTAATGTTTGAGTTTTGGAGAATCCACGATGTAGACTTTATTCGCGCCCCTGTGGATGACCTTTTGCGCCTCTACCTTTATATCTTCGCCCAATAGAACGCCGCACAGATCAACGCCAAGCGTGTCTGCAAGCTCTCTTCCTTTTCCTAAAAGCTCATAGCCCACGCTCTGAACGACCCCGTTCTTCTGCTCGCAAAACACCCACACGCCCTTGTGCTGTTCGATCTTTTTTGCAAAATCTATCTCCGAGGGGCTGATCTTCGTGAGCACGATCGCGTCAAACTTGCACGCTTCTATGCATGCGCCGCACAGATTGCATTTATCCAGGTCTATGACCGCTTTTTTACTGACGACGTCAATAGCTGCAAACGGGCACGCCTTTATGCAAAGCTTGCACCCCGTACATTTTTCATTTATAACCCTTATCGACATCGTATCCCTTTGGTCGAGGCGAAACCTCGACCAGCATAATGGTCGAGGTTTCGCCTCGACCAAAAATCACGTGAACTATAGTACCTCGCTTTTCAGCAGATTCACAAGTTTCACAGCTATCTCTTTTGCATCTCCTTCCAGAATCTGGCCCTTTCCTCTGGGCGGAGGGGTGAATATCTTCACGACCTTTGTAGGAGAGCCATTGAGACCTATTAAATCAGGATCCACGTCGAGGTCATTTGCCCCCCATTTTTTTATTTCAGCTTTTTTGGCGCGCAGTTTGCCTTTTAAAGAAGGAAGCCGCGGTTCATTTATTTCTTTTACAACTGTGATCAGGCACGGCAGCGGAGATTCGACAATCTCGTACCCTTCTTCTGTCATTCTCTCCACGCGCATAAGTTTGTTTTCCGCGTCCACCTCTTCGATCTTTTTCACGTACGTGACCTGCGGTATGTCCAGATGCGCTGATATGCCTGGCCCGACCTGGGCTGTGTCGCCGTCGATCGCCTGCTTGCCGCAGATCACCAAGTCGTAATCGCCGGCCTTCTGCACGGCCTTTGACAATGTGTAGCTCGTGGCCCATGTGTCGCTGCCAGCGAATGCGCGGTCTGAGACAAGCACGGCATCGTCCGCGCCCAGCGATATTGCCTCGCGCAGTGCGTCCTCTGCCTGCGGCGGACCCATTGTCACGACGCTGACCTTGCCTCCAAACTTTTCCTTCAGGCGAATCGCTTCCTCGATCGCGTACATGTCAAAAGGATTTATAATACACGCTACGCCGCTTCTAATAAGCGTATTTGTCTCAGGGTCTATCCTGACCTCTGTCGTGTCTGGCACCTGTTTTATGCAAACTATAATATTCATAATCTCTCTTAAGGCGTTAGGCGGCGGATTGTTTTATGAGGTTCGAGGCAATGACAGCGCGCTGGATCTGGTTCGTGCCCTCGTATATCTGTGTGATCTTTGCGTCGCGCATGTATTTCTCGATCGGATAATCGCGCATGTAGCCGTAGCCGCCGAACAGCTGCACGCAGTCAGTCGTGACCTTCATTGCCATGTCTGATGTAAAAAGCTTTGCCATAGCGGAATCCTTGGCGATCTTCTTCGCGCCGCTGTCTATCATCCTCGCGGTCGCGTATATGAGCGCCCGCGCCGCCTCGATCTCTGTTGCTATGTCAGCGAGCATAAACTGCACACCCTGGAAAGACGCGATCGTCTTTCCAAACTGTTTGCGCTGTTTTACGTACTCAAGCGTCAGATCCAGCGCGCCCTGCGCAATGCCGAGCGCCTGCGCTGCCACGCCTGGTCTGGACTGGTCAAACGTCTTCATCGCCACGATAAACCCGCCGCCTTCCTTGCCAAGCAAATTCTCTTTCGGGATCTTGCAATCCGTGAAAACAAGCTCCCTTGTCACAGACGCGCGGATCCCCATCTTGTCTTCTTTCTTGCCAAACTCAAAACCCGGCGTGCCTTTTTCAACGATAAAACAAGCTACTCCGCGCGCGCCCTTTTTCCTGTCAACTGATGCCACCACCGTATATACCTCTGCCTCGCCGCCATTCGTGATCCACTGTTTTGTGCCGTTCAATACATAATGATCGCCTTTTTTCTCAGCGGTCGT
>CAZBAQ010000040.1:0-7597 GCA_964489855.1 uncultured Planctomycetia bacterium
TCAGCTGGCAGAGCAGGGCTTTCGTAAAGCTCAGGTCGGTGGTTCGAATCCACTCATCGGCTCCAACATATCATAGGCCCCGGATCTATTAAATGGCGAGCGTAAGAAAGCTACTTCGGGATAAAAATTTTTCACTTCTGTGGTTTTCGCAGACCATATCCAATTTCGGCGATAGATTAGATCAGATGGCCTTGATAGGCCTGATATACGCGCGTGCGCCCGGTTCCACATTCGAGCTGGCAAAACTGCTTTCCTTTACGATCATCCCTGTTTTTCTTATAGGACCTATAGCTGGTATATATGTAGATAGGTGGGACAGGAAGCGCACCATGATATTCTGTGATTTATTGAGGGGCGCGCTGGTGCTTTTAATACCCCTGATTATTATCTATTCCGGGAATATGATACTTATATATATAATTGTATTTGTTGTTTTTTCCGCAACAAGATTTTTCCTGCCCTCAAAACTTGCCATAATCCCGGATATCGTTCATAAAGACGGACTTCTGCTGGCGAATTCTCTGACATCCACCACCATGATGATTGCCACCATAATAGGGTTTGGTTTTGGGGGCATAATAGTGGCACAGGTCGGTGCAAAAGGCGGGTTTTATGTGGATTCAGCTACGTATTTTATTTCTGCGGCGATGATGTCATTTGTCGTATTGAGATTTAAAGAAGCGATAAAGGCAAAACCTCCTAAAGAAAAATTAGGAAAGATCATAAAAAAGACAGTACTGGGAGATGTTAAAGAAGGATTGCTATACCTTAAAGACCATAAAGACATAAGGATGGTGGCAAATACCATGTTTCTTCTTATGGCTGGAGTGGGTTCAGTTTATGTTATTATAATCGTGTTTGTGCAGGAGGTTCTGGGCTCGTCAACTTCTCACTTAGGGTTCCTGGCAATGTTTTTAGGCGCTGGGCTTTTTCTTGGCTCTGTGGCGTACGGGAGATTCGGAGGTAAACTCTGCAAGAGAAAGGTCATAAACTCAGGTCTTTTTATTTCAGGCCTGATAATAGTAGTATTTGCTCTTGGGCTTCTATGGTGGCCGTATTTTTATGTGGCAGCTATTATTTCAATGGCCTTAGGTATATTTGCCGCGCCCATCGTGGTTTCGTCAAACACATTGCTTCATGAGGTGATGAAGGACGAGATGCGGGGAAGGATATTCAGTTCCCTTGATGTAATAATACATATCGCGTTTCTTGTATTTATGGTGCTGACCTCTGTTATAGCAGAATGGGTAGGGAAAGGCGCTATCCTTATAACAATAGGATTGATATTGTCTGTGATAGGATTTGTGAAGCTTAAGTTGACCCCATACCACTCACTTCGTTCGGGTACGGGGCAGGCAAAATAAGAATTGCAGGAATACTTAAACTTTAGGGGATTATTTTTTCTTTTTTTGGGATTTGGTACGTTCTCTGTGGATTAGCTGGCACTCATCGTAGTAATTACAGATAGGGCAGCAGATGTTTTCTTCATGGCGCTCGCCTCTGTACCATTTGGTCTCGCAGGTCCAGTAGATTTGACAATCTGTGCAGCAATGTCCAAAATTGCCAACAGCCATAGGAAACACCTCTTACTTTAAGTATACTTTATTCTAAAAAGGTTGTCAAGATACCCGCTTTTTTGTATAATAGTATAATCTTATGTCTACGATGAATTTTATACATCCCCCGGAACTTAAAGACCAGACGCGCCACAAGAGGATAGAGGTATCAGACCTGCCTAAAAAGGTGATTTTGACTCTTTCCCAGCACACGGGCGCTCCGTCGCAACCCATTGTAAAACCAGGGGATACAGTCAAGACAGGCCAGCTTATTGCGAGCGCAAAAGGCTTTATTTCAGCTAATCTGCATGCCAGCGTGTCTGGTAAAGTGGTAGCGATCGAGAAGAGTATTCATCCTGTAGTTGGCAGCTTTGAGGCGATCATCATAGAGTCAGACGGCCATGATAATAAAGCGTTTCAGGGGCCAAAAAGAGATGTCAACACATTGTCAAATGAAGAGATAGTAGATATTGTTAAAGAGGCGGGTATTGTGGGCCTGGGCGGCGCTGCGTTTCCAACGCATGTAAAATTAAGCCTGCCTCCCGGCAAGAAAATAGATACGCTGATAATAAACGGCGCTGAGTGCGAACCGTTTTTAAGCTGCGATCATCGTGTCATGCTTGAGAAGCCAAAGGAACTGATCGCAGGCATTGATCTGGTTGCAAAGGTATTAGGCGTGAAAGAGGTGATAATAGGCATAGAAGGGAATAAATTAGATGCGATTGAAGCGCTGGGAAGCGCGCTTTTTAGGGTGAAGAGTACAGGAGGCAAGGTGAAGGTAGTGAAGCTTAAGACGAGATACCCGCAGGGAGGCGAGAAACAGCTTATCAGGACGCTTTTGGGTCGCGAGATGCCGTCAGTAGGGCTCCCGCTCGATATAGGATGCGTTGTGTCTAATGTGCAGACAGTGTTCAGTATTTACGAGGCAGTGTATTTTGGAAAGTCTTTGTATGAAAGGGTCGTTACAGTCGCAGGGAGTTTTTTAAACAAGCCAAAGAATGTCATGGCGAGAATCGGCACGCCTATAAAGGATTTATTGGAATTTTGCGGTTTTATTGAAAACGGAAAAGTCTATAAAGTGATCATGGGCGGCCCAATGACAGGTGTGGCGCAATACAGTTTAGATGCGCCTGTGATAAAAGGTACATCAGGCATCCTGGTATTGGATAAGACCCTTAAGGTCGAAGAGGAGGAAGAGTGCATAAGGTGTTCGCGCTGTATTGAGGCGTGCCCGGCAGGACTTATGCCGTGCATGATAGGGATAGGCGTAAAAAATAACAGGTTTGACATGGCGAATTCGTACGATCCGCTGGATTGTATTGAATGCGGTTCGTGCAGTTACGTGTGCCCGTCAAACATACAGCTGGTACAGCTGATAAAACTGGCAAAACTGAAAGCGGATAGTGGTCGAGGCGAAACCTCGACCAGATAAACGTAGTGACAGAGGTTTCGCCTCGACCCGGCAGGAGAGTATGAATAATGTTTTGAAGTTCGCGCTGGTGCTGTTTCTGGTAAATCTTGTGGCAGCGTCTATTCTGACAGGTGTGTACACTGTGACAAGGCCGAGGATAGAGGACCAGAAGCGACTGCTTCAGGAAAAAGCGCTGAAAGAGGTTATGCCTGAAAATGTAGGCGACCGACTCGAGCTCGCCGAAGATGGATACTGGAAGGTTTTCAGGGGTCCTGGCTACGCGCCAAGAGGCTATGTTTTTATTGCGAAGAGATACGGGTATTCAAGCGTGATAGAGACAATGGTCGGCATAAAGGCTGACGGTACGATCACCGGAGTAGAGATACTCAGCCATAACGAGACGCCGGGCCTGGGCGCAAAGATAGTAGAGATAGTGACTGATAAGACAATAGTAAAGGCCCTGAAGAATATTTTCTCGAAAAAGAAAGAACCTGAGAAAAAAATATCCCCGTATTTTACAGAGCAGTTTAAGGGCATGGATGTCAGAAGCCTCGATATGGGTGACGTAGACGCTATCACAGGCGCTACTATATCCAGTAAGGCAGTTGTAGATTCAATACGCGAGAAGGCTATGGAGATACTTAATGCCAGATAATATTTTTACAGTTTCGCCAGCACCGCATATTACATCAGGCCTTACCAGCCGAAAGATAATGTATCTGGTGGCGCTTTCGCTTTTGCCGGCAGGCATTGCAGGCGTGTATATATTCGGATTGTCCAGTTTAAAGGTGATTGCGCTTTCAATACTCGCATGTATCGTGAGCGAGGCTATGTTTTTAAAATTAAGGAATAAAGATCCAAAAATCGCCCTGGACGGGAGCGCGATACTGACAGGGCTACTTTTAGCATACAATCTTCCTCCAGAGATCCCTTTCTGGATCCCTGTAATAGGCGGGGCAGTAAGTATTATTATAGGAAAGCAGATTTTTGGCGGTCTTGGCCACAATATATTTAATCCAGCGCTTGTCGGCAGGGTATTTCTGCAGATCTCGTGGCCAGTGTATATGACCACGTGGAAAAATCCGAGGTGGACAGTAGATGCTGTCTCAACTGCCACGCCATTGGCCAGGGAGGGCGCCGCGAGTTTCAGCTACATGGATCTTTTTCTGGGAAATCACGGCGGATGTATAGGAGAGGTCTGCATATTAGCGCTTCTGGTAGGCGCTGCGATCCTACTTTTTACAAAGATAATCTCGCTTCACATACCAGCGAGTTTTATAGGCACTGTTATGCTTTTTGGATGGGTTTTCGGAGGAGAAGGATTTTTTAAAGGAGATTTTATATTTCACCTTTTGGCAGGCGGGCTTGTCTTAGGCGCGTTTTTTATGGCAACTGATTATGTTACGTGTCCTCTTACCAAAAAAGGTAAGATCATATTTGGCATAGGCTGCGGGATTCTGACCGTTTTAATCAGGCTTAGAGGCGGCTATCCTGAGGGCGTATCATACGCGATACTTTTTATGAACGCAGTGGTGCCTATTATAGACAGGTACGCAAAGACAAGGAAATACGGGCTTGGTCGAGGCGAAACCTCGACCAAGTAAGTAAATAGGAGGGTGGTCGAGGTTTCGCCTCGACCAAGTAGATTGAAGAGATTATTAAACGAATTCTTAAAAGGTCTTTTTCATGAAAATCCGACATTCAGGCTCGCGCTGGGATTATGCCCGACACTGGCTGTCTCAACGAGCATTGTGAATGGATTTGGCATGGGCTGCGCAGCGACATTTGTCTTGTTGGGCTCTAATATAATAGTTTCAAGCTTAAGGAACCTTATACCTGGTAAAATCAGGATCCCCTGTTTTATTGTTATTATCGCGACATTCGTTACTATAGTAGAACTCGTGATGAAGGCATATTTCCCGGAGCTATCAAAGTCACTCGGCATATTCGTGCCGCTTATTGTCGTGAACTGCGTGGTGTTGGACCGGGCAGAAGTATTTGCCTCGAAGCATCCCATGACGCGGTCCATATTTGACGGGCTTGGCATGGGCGCCGGTTTTACATTGGCGCTTGTCCTGATATCAGCCATAAGAGAGGGTTTAGGAAATGGAACGTTTCTGGGCCTGGTGATAGTGAAAGGTTTTGACCCGGCTCTTTTATTCATCCTCGCGCCTGGAGCGCTTTTGGTAATAGGCATTCTTATAGGTATCGTAAATTACTTGTCACAGAAGAGGTAAAAATGGAATTTAATCAGTTATTGATGATAGCCATAAGCGTTATATTCATCAATAATTTTATACTTTCAAAATTTTTAGGACTCTGTCCGTTTATCGGCGTGTCAAAAGAGACGAAATCCGCCTTTTACATGGGGCTCGCTGTTACATTTGTCATGACAGCATCGTCTATTATCACGTGGGTAGTATATAGTTTTTTATTAAAGCCGTTTCACATAGAATATCTCAGGACCTTATCGTTTATACTCGTGATCGCGAGTTTCGTGCAGCTCATAGAGATGTTTATACAGAAGTTCAGCCCCGCACTATACAGGGTGTTTGGAATATATCTTGCCTTGATAACCACGAATTGCGCTGTGTTTGGCGTGGCTGTTTTAAATAGCGAGATGTTTCTTAAAACAGCCGGGAGTTTTTCCAAGGCGCTTCTTTTTTGCGTGACACAGGGGTTTTGCGCAGGGGTGGGATTTACAATAGTATTACTTTTTATGTCAGGTATACGGGAGCGGCTTGAGTTCTGCGATGTGCCGCGGCCAATGAAAGGCACGGCAATAGCGTTTATCGTCGCGTTCCTGATGTCCATGGCCTTCATGGGCTTCGCTGGTTTTAGGTTTTAATTATGATAATACCGGTATTAATAATGTCAGTGATGGGGATCTTGTTTGGACTTGGCCTGGCCTTTGCCGCTAGGATTTTCAGGGTCGATGTGGACCCTAAAGTGGAGAAGATACTTTCTGCATTGCCTGGCGCTAATTGCGGGGCATGCGGCAAGGCAGGATGCGTTGGACTCGCAGAGGCGATCGCAAGAGGGGATGCGAGCCTTACGAGCTGTCCGGCAGGAGGAGACGAAACCTCTGCTAAGATAGCCGAGATCCTCGGCGTTGAAAAATACAGCGTGTCTAAAAAGATAGCGCGCGTAAGATGCGGCGGGGGAAGTAACGCGAAGGATAAATTTCTGTATCAGGGCGTCAAGACATGCGCCGCCGCGAATCTAATCGCTGGAGGGCAAAAGGCGTGCAGCTTTGGCTGTCCTGGCTTTGGGGATTGTGTTGCGATATGTCCATTCGATGCGATTCATATGGGCAAAGACGGCATTCCAATAGTTGATTCTGAGAAATGCACCGCATGCGGAAAATGCGTAAGCGCATGTCCAAAAAATATCATTTCAATAGAAGACGCCTCGGAGAAATATTATGTCAAATGTCTTTCAAGGGATAAGACAAGTATTGTAAAAAATGCTTGCAAAGTCGGCTGCATAGGATGTAAAATCTGTGAGAAGCTTTCAAAAGGCGCGTTTATTGTAGAAGATAATCTATCAAAATTAGATTATTCTAAACTGGGTGATGCGACGACATTGAAACTGTGCGTGGAAAAGTGCCCTACTAAATGCATAATAGAATCAACATAGAGAAAGGGGAGGTAAGATGCTTGAATTGACAAAAGAAAATTTTGTGAACGAGGTGTTAAAGTCAGCCAAGCCTGTAATCGTGGATTTCTGGGCGACGTGGTGCATGCCGTGCAAAATGATAGCGTCTATTATCAAAGAGATAAACGCTGAATATAACGGAAGATGCAAGATCGCAAAGCTTAATATAGATGAGGCAATGGAGATCGCCACAAAGTTCGGCGTGATGAACATACCCACGGTTATTTTCTTTAAAGACGGCAAGGAATTTACGCGTGTCGTGGGAGTAGCCTCAAAGGATAATTTTATAAAAAAGATAGAGGAGATACTCGCGCAATGAATATAGCGGTTTTTGCTTCAGGGAGCGGCACGAATCTTCAGGCGATAATAGACGCGAAAGGCCGAAGCGAGATAAAGGGAGAGATCGCACTTGTTGTATCAGATATACCGACATGCTTTGCGCTGGAGCGCGCTAAAAAAGCCGGGATCAAGACGCTCTTAGTGGAGAGAAAGGGCTTTAAGTCAAAGACTGATTTTGAAAAAGAGATACTGATGAACCTAAAGAGGGAAAATGTAGGCCTGATAGCGCTCGCAGGCTACATGAGGATTTTGTCAGCGGATTTTATTAAAAGCTACGAGAATAAGATCCTCAATATACACCCGGCGCTCCTGCCTTCGTTTAAAGGCGCGCATGGCATAAAGGATGCGTTTGAGTACGGGGTGAAAGTGACCGGTGTTACTGTTCATCTCGTGACATCTGATATGGACGCAGGACCTATAATACTGCAGTCAGCTGTTAAAGTAACCGAGGATGATACTCTAGAAACCCTTGCCCAGGCCATTCACAAGGAAGAGCATAAGATCTACCCGCGCGCAATACAGTTATTTATAGAAGGAAGGCTTAAGATAGAAGGAAGAAAGGTAAGGATCAGATAATATCTTTGATATTTAAACGGCCCCGCCTGAATTTTTCCAATTCCTCTTTTGATAAATA
>CAZBAQ010000041.1:0-7471 GCA_964489855.1 uncultured Planctomycetia bacterium
AGGATAAATAAATTCGTCACAAGCGGCAATTATACCGACAGGACCTTTAAAGCGCTGTTCAAAGAGGCCGGGGTGCAGTATAAAACCAAGCCCCTGCCAAAACTAAAAATAACAAAACAGGACTGATGTTATGAGAGAAAAAAGAAGATTCATAAGATTTGATGTTGCCTTAAAGGTAAACTACGTTATCCAGAAAGAACCCAAGACAGAAAAAATAGGTATAACCAAAAACCTGAGCGCGGGCGGCATACAGCTTTTGACCAAAGAAAAACTGACCACCGGCAATAAGATAGAGTTAAGGATCTTTACCCCCGAGGCGCTAAATCCTGCTCACATGAATGGCATAGTCATGTGGTCAGACAAGATCTCTGAGGAAAAGGCGTCTTATGCCAGCGGTATCGAGTTTGGAAAAATAGAGGAAGACAATAAAAATACGTTCCTGAGATTTTTGTGCGAGCTTATGTATAAAAAGATAGAAAAATAGAGAGGGGTTTTAAATGGGGAAACTGGAGAAAAAAATAGCGGACGATCTTAAGGGTTCTATCAAAAATAAAGATACTTTGCTGACATCCACATTGCGCATGATAACCGCCTCTATGCAGAATCTAGCCATAGAAAAACAGGTCAAGGAGCTGGAAGACAGCGACGTCCTGAAGATAATATCAAAACAGGTGAAACAGCGTCATGATTCCATAGAGAGCTTTAAAAAAGGCGGCAGGGAGGATCTTGTTGAGAAAGAAACAAAAGAACTCGAGATACTGAAATCCTACCTCCCGGAACAACTAAGCGACAAAAAAGTAGAGGATATCGTAAAAAAAGCTATAAAAGACACGGGCGCTGGCTCAAAGGCTGACTTTGGCAGGGTGATGAAGCAGGTGATGCAGGAAACAAAAGGCCAGGCAGACGGTAAGACTGTCAGCGCCATGGTCCAGAATCTCTTAAGTTGACAAATGCGACACGTACGATTTGTCAACTTAGCGGGGTGGGTATGGGAAGATTATATATAATTATTGTAGTCGCTATATCTGTAACGCTGTGCGGATGCGCTACTGTCTATAACCCTGCGACAGAACAGAATGAATTAATATTTATAAACACGTCTTCCGAAGTATCCCTCGGCAATTCAATAGCAACGCAGATCTCAAAACAATATAAGCTCTCCAATGACACTGAAAAGATCGGTCGCGTAAAAGAGATAGGCGAGAAAGTCGCCCTGGTCTCTGACCGCAGGGATTTAAAATACCGTTTCAGCGTCATTGAAGATAAAGAACTGAACGCGTTCACGACTCCCGGCGGCTACGTATACGTAAACTCAGGGGTCATTGAAAAATCAACGGATGATGAGCTGGCCTGCGTGATCGGCCACGAGATAGGCCATGTCGCTGCGCGCCATATTGTAAAAAAGATCCAGGCTCAGCTCGGGTATGATATACTTATAACGATCGCGTCCAGAAAGACAGGATTGGGCGAGTTCCAAAAAGCTGTCTCGCTGGGGTATAACCTTGTAACACTAGGCTACTCGAGAGAGGATGAGATGCTGGCAGACAGACTCGGCTCAAAATACGCGTACAAGGCCGGCTATGACCCCTATGCGATGATAAGTTTTTTGAAAAAACTACAGGCATCAAAAAACAGCGATATAGGACCCGTATTCCTGCGCAGCCACCCGTACACGACGCAGAGGATAAGCATGCTGGAGAAACAGATACCGACAATCATAGCCAAGGCTGATAAAAAACCTATTGTAAAAAAAGATGCAGTGGAAAAAAAGACCTTGCCGGATCGCACAGAAACAGCAAGCGCTGAAAAAAGACCGTTAAAGGTGATGTGCCCTGAATGCAGGAGGATATTCTCCGGTAGTACAAACTATTGCCCTTATGACGGCACAAAATTAGAATGAAACCTATCGGACACGCGGCTATTACGCTGACACTGGGAGGTATTTTATATAAGTATAGCCATTCGTTCACGGGGTTTTTGTCATTTTTTATAACCGGCATACTGGTGGACATGGATCACTATTTTGATTATATAAGAGAAAACGGCCTAAGCTTTAATCCAGGTAAAGTCTACAAAAACTGCGCGTACCACGGGCACTTTAAAAAACTATTTCTTTTTCTGCACTCCTACGAACTCCTAATAGTCATGATGCTCGCGCTATTATCATTTAATCTTAATATTATCTGGACATATGTAACATTGGGTCTGGCATCGCACTTATTGACTGACCAGATAACAAATCCTGTATTGCCTTTTTCGTATTTTTTTTCTTTCAGGATGATCAATGGATTCAGGACAGAAAAGGTATTTCTAACCAAGGAGGTGGGTTATGCACATCGGCACAGATAGCCGTCTCTTCGAGCGCATCGACGGAGAGCTCGCTGTAAGGTACAGCCCTCAGGGAAGCGACGGCGAATTTTGCACTAACACGAGAAATATCAGCGGCGGGGGGATGAGGATATCCCTTTTAAAAAAGTTGGACCTCGGCACCATGCTGGACATAGAGATATTTAAATACAATACCGAACTAAAGACAAGATGCAGAGGCAAGGTCATCTGGATGTGGAACGAACCCATGGACACGGAAGCCGAACAGCATTTTGAAGCAGGCGTAGAGTTTGTAAACAGCCAGCTTATCTATGTGGGCAGGCTGATGGAGTACCTCCAGAAACAAAAGTAGTTCTTTATGAAAATATTATCGAGACTTCTAAATACGGAAAAAAACAAGAATGATCCTTTTCTTGACGACCGCAGGTCTGGAAAAAGATACGATATCCCGCTCAAGCTGAACTATTACGACCCTGCCACAAAACAGCAGGGAGAAGCGCTCACTAAAAACATCTGCAGGACAGGGTTAAGGTTCCCGGTAGGCGCAAAGATCCCGAAGGGTAGTATCCTGGACCTAAAGATAGAAGACCCCTACAGCGCCGCGTCAATATTATCAAAAGCAAAGGTCATGTGGACGCATGAATTCGCGACAGGCGATGATGCCGAGGACATGATCTACGAGACAGGGGTAAGACTATTAAAAAGAAAGATCTTTTAATATAAAGCAAGAGGGAGGTAGCCATGGCAAAATGCAGCAAGGTTAAAGAACTCATCATCACCACAGAGAATAAACCAGGCATGCTGGCTGAGGTGACATCCGCGATAACGGGTCAGGGTGTCAACATTTCCGCGGTATGCGCCTATAGCATGGAAGGTAAAGCTGTTTTCATGCTCTTGACAAGTGACGAGAAAAAGGCAAAATCCGCGGCAGGAGCAAAGGGCTGGAAGGTGGAAGAAAGCGATGTCGTAGTAGTGGAGCTCCCTGACAAGGTAGGCGCTGCAAAACAGATCGCTGACAAACTAAAGGCAAAAGGCGTAAATCTGAATTATATTTACGGCACCACGTGCACGTGTTCGCCGGATTGCGCCTCGAGACTGGTCATGAAGGCTGATAATAACGACACTGCTATTTCTGCATTAAAATAAGTGCTGTTTGCATCCTATAATATATCAGGTCTGCGTTATTTTCTTATACTGGCCATACCAGTGTTGAGCTTTGCGATTTTTTATTTTGCCGGCCGCATCAAGCATGGCAGAAAAATAGAGGATCTTCGCTCGTTTACAATCGCTTCGCGCGTTATAATGGCTTACGTCCTGATATTTTTTGTATACCTGTTTCTTTTTTTAGGGCGGTAAGAGGATAAAGGCATGGAAGCTTTAGCGCTTTCGATTTCTAATATAATACCGCATGTCAGTTGATGCGCTTTTCCTAGGCGGCACCTCCATAGATATTATCCGGGATAAAAGCAGGCAGGCCAGAGAACTTAGATCTGTGGGCGGAGGCATCACTAATTCAGCCATCATAGCGGCTAAATTAGGCCTTAAAACAGCGATGCTGAGCCGGATTGGCAGAGACGATCTGGGCGACTTTGCAGTAAAGTTTTTAAGGTCCTGCGGGGTTAATACTAAAGGCATGATACAGGACCCGACCATCCAGACACCTATTGCCATAGCCAATATTGACAAGCACGGCAATTCCAAATATACCTTTTATAAAAACCCGCCAAAGCAGTCAATCGTACCATTAAAAGGCGTGTCAAAAGACCTGCTCAGGAGCTGTAGGATCTTTCATTTTGGCTCAAGTTTTTCCTACCAGAAAAAAACCTCGGCCGAGGCCCTGAAATACGTAAAATTTCTTAAAAAGAGAGGTGTTTTTATTTCCATTGACCCAAACCTCAGGCCATATGCCATAAAGGATAAACGAGCTGCCAGAAACAGGGTTTTAGGGCTCCTTAAATGGGTTGATCTGGCAAGATTGAGCGAAATAGACCTTATATTCCTTACTGGCCGGAAAAGTATCATAAAGGGCCTTAAACTGCTAAAAAAACACTTAAAATGTGAGATTATTTTAACGTTAGGGACCAAAGGCTCTCTATACCTGGATTCTAGAGGCGTGCTTATAAGGGTCCCGGCTGTCAAAGTCAAGGTAGCTGACACTATAGGCGCAGGGGATGCCTTTAACGCAGCCCTGCTTTATAGACTCAACAAAAACTGTTTCCATCCCAAAAAAAATACTATATACGGGAAACAGCTTCAGAAAAAAAAGATAGAGCAGTTTTTTGGCAACATAGGGCCGCACATGGTCTTTGCCTCGCGTATTTCCGCGCTGATCTGCACCAGACACGGGGCACACAAGGCCATCTCTAGCCCGCACCGGCCCGGCCTATAAAAATCCTAAAAATCTTCTTGACAAATTATTTTTTTTGCGTATACTTATGTCCATATGAACATATGTTCATATGGACATAATCTATGGAAAGGGTGTAGCGGGTGCGCATTAGAAGGGTGAGACAGATATTAAAGGCTTTTTCCGACGACACGAGGATGAGGATAATCAATCTGCTGGGAAAAGAAGAACTGGCTGTCAATGAGATCTGCCAGGCCCTTGACAAAAACCAGTCCATAATATCCAAGCACCTTACGAGGTTAAGACTGACAGGCATAGTGGGGGACAGGCGAAATGGCATAAAGGTATATTATTGTCTGACCCGCTCAAAAGACAGGCGTTTTAACAGGCTGGTGCGGTCGGTTACGCAGGGGATCTCGGGTTTGGAGATATTCAGGAGTGATTTAAAGAGGTTGGGAGTATTGAAGAAAAAAAGCAGGATATTGAGACGAAAAAAGGATCTTTTAAACTGAAAGGAGAAGGTCTTGAAATGGAGACAGAAACTGAACACGTCTCACTCGAAAATGATCAGCCTCCCGGGTGTAGCCAAAAATGGAATGACTGGAGGTGGCAGCTAAGAAATTCAATAAAGGATATCGAAGGACTGAAAAAGGCGTTTTCGTTAAATGCCGATGAAGCGGACTGCCTGTCCGCGGTAATCTCTAACTACCCATTCAGGATCACCCCTTATTATCTTTCCCTTATAGACAGAAAAAACCAAAAAGACCCTGTAAGACTTCAGTGCGTGCCGTCAAAGCATGAGGAAAAGGTGTATCTTGAGCTTCAGGATGACCCGCTCGGAGAAGAAAAGGACACTGTTGTGAGAGGCCTTGTGCACCGCTATCCTGACAGGGCGCTTATGAGCCTGACAGACATCTGCCCCATGTATTGCAGGCACTGCACGAGAAAAAGGGAATGGCGCAAGGGTTTTTGGACCAGGACTGCCCAGGAACTGGAAGATATCTATACCTACATCAGCAGCCACAAGGAAATAAGAGACGTGATCCTTTCAGGCGGAGACCCGTTTATTTTAGCAACTGAAAAATTAGAGTTGATTATTAAAAGATTAAGGGATATGGTCCATGTGGAGATCATAAGGATAGGGACGAGATGCCCGGTAGTCCTGCCGCAGAGGATAGATGACGAGCTCGTGAGCATGCTGAAGAAATACCGCCCCATCTGGCTCAACACGCATTTTAACCACCCCAATGAAATAACCCCTGAATCAGCCATGGCCTGCGACAGGATATTATGTGCGGGCATACCTGTAAACAACCAGACAGTGCTTCTTAAGGGCATAAATGACGATGCCGCGACCATGACTAGTCTGTGTCAGGGGCTTTTGAGGATGGGCGTGCGGCCGTATTACCTTTTCCAGTGCGACCCTGTAACAGGCACAGGTCATTTCAGGACATCAATAGACAAGGGCCTGGAGATAATAAAAGCGATGAGGGGGTTCACGTCCGGGCTTTGCGTGCCGACCTATGTAATAGACGGGCTGGAAGGCCAGGGCAAGGTGCCGTTGCAGCCGGAATACCTGGTATCCATGGAAAAGGACCACTTTGTTTTAAAGAGCTACAAAGGAGAACTTTTTAAATACCATAATCCGGAGGGACAAAGATGAAGATAGGACTGACCTATAACCTAAAGGACGAGGTGTCGCCCTTTTCAATAATAAACAACGAGTTCAACGAGGAATTTGATTCGCGCAAGACAATAGACGCGCTCTCTTTAATATTCGAGAAATACGGTTTCAAGACAGCCATGCTGGGCGCCAGGCTGGATATGATGGATAGATTGAAAAAGGAAAATATAGATTTTGTATTCAATATCGCAGAGGGTTATTATGGCAGGAACCGTGAATCATTCGTGCCCTCAGTGCTTGAGGCGCTGAATATTCCCTATTCCGGGTCAGACCCGCTGACGCTGGGTATGACCCTGGACAAGGTAGTGTCTAAAAGACTTCTCCATGCCGTGAAGATCCCCACCCCGGCCTACTGTGTAATCAGAAAGATGGAGGATATAAAGGGCGCGGAGGACAGGCTGGAATACCCCGTTATAACAAAACCCGCGTGGGAAGGCTCCAGTAAAGGCGTATATAACTCCTCTAAGGCGCTGGATAAACACGGCCTTGAAAAAAACATAAAAATACTTTTGAAAAAATATCCTAACCAGCCGGTGCTTGTCGAGGAATATATAAAAGGAAGGGAAATAACAGTGGGTGTCATCGGAAACGACCCTCCGAAGGTCATGGCGTTAATGGAGATCGTGAACAAGAAACATCCGGGCGAGGATTTTTTCTATTCGCTGGAAGTAAAGAGGGCATGGGAGAATCTCGTGGATTACGAATCCCCTCCCCGAATACACAATGTCCTGGAGACGCAGATAAAACGTTTTGCCCTGATGGCATACAGGGAATTCGGATGCAGGGACATATCCAGGATAGATTTCAGGATATCCGAATACAACGACCCGTATCTCTTGGAGATAAACCCGCTGCCTGGCCTGTCGCCTGAATACGGGGACCTGGTCATCATAGCGCGTAAAAGCGGGATCACGTACGAGGAACTTGTGATCTCAATACTCAACAGCGCGTTTTTAAGATACGGGATCAGGGAAGTAAAGAAAAAATCAGTGGAGGCGATGGGGTCATGAAGACATATGATTTCGCGTTGGCGTGGAACAGCGGGGCAAAAGAACCGTTTATTAAATGGGTAAGGAGGGAGTGCGGCCTGAAAAAGATGAGGTTTCTCCTGA
>CAZBAQ010000042.1:0-7424 GCA_964489855.1 uncultured Planctomycetia bacterium
ATATTTTGCGTAGTGTCTCTCCTTAAATCTCCCTCGACTTTGTATTCCTTTTGTATGATCGCGGCGATCCTGGAGATTTCTTCTTCTTTAAGGTCCTTTGCCCTCGTATCCGGATTCACTCCCGCTGCCTTCAGGATCTTGTTCGAAGACGAACGGCCTATACCGTAAATATAGGTAAGCGCAAACTCAACGCGCTTTTCTTTTGGTAGATCAATACCTGAAATCCTCGCCATCTTATCCCTGCCTCTGTTTATGCTTCGGGTTTACACAAATCACCCTTATCACGCGTTTACGTTTAATTATCTTGCACCTGTCACATATTAGTTTTACCGACGGTTTTACCTTCATATTATTTAGCCCTGTAAATTATCCTTCCCCTTGTCAGGTCATAAGGCGAAAGTTCCATCTTCACCTTATCGCCCTGCAATATTTTTATAAAATTCATCCGCATTTTACCGGAAACATGCGCGAGCACCTTGTGCCCGTTTTCCAGCTCCACCTTAAACATTGCATTGGGCAATGTCTCAAGTACCGTACCTTCGACTTCTATCGCATCTTCCTTTGCCATGCTCGACTCCCTTTTTCCCTATCTGACAAATCGTGCGTGTCAAGTTTGTCAGATAGGGGTTAGGTTAGGATCTTTGGTGCGCCGGACGTCACGCAGATCGTATGCTCGAAGTGCGCTGACAGCTTCCGATCCCTTGTCACAGCTGTCCATTTGTCTTCGAGGATCTCTATCTCGTAGCTGCCCTCGTTGACCATGGGCTCAATCGCTAGCACCATACCTTTTCTCAATCTCGCCCCTGTGCCCGGTTTTCCAAAATTCGGGATCTCAGGATCCTCGTGTAGCTTTTTGCCGATGCCGTGCCCTACAAAATCCCGCACTATTGAATATCCGCGGTCTTCAACGTATTTCTGGACCGCATGAGAAATATCAAAAAGCCTGTTGCCCTCGACTGCTTCCTTGATCCCGGCCTCGAGCGATCCCCTTGTGGCCTTGATCAGGTCCTTTGCTTTTTCCGGAACCGAATCCCCGATCTCGACCGTGATGGCCGCGTCAGCAAAATAACCCTTTTTCATGACGCCGGCATCTATGCTCAATATATCGCCTGCCTCCAGCGTCCTCTTCCCGGGTATGCCATGCACCACTTGTTCGTTTATCGAGGCGCATATGCTTTTTGGAAAACCCCTGTAGCCTTTAAACGCAGGTCTGGCCTTAAAATCTCTTATCAACCTCTCTGCTCTTTTGTCAAGACTTTCTGTCGTTACGCCTGGCCTGGCCGCCTTTTCTATTTCCTCGAGAACCAGCTTTACTACCCTGCCAGCCTCTTCTATAATAGCAATCTCGCGCTCGGTTTTTATCTCTATCATCAAATAATTCCAGAAAGTTTTTCGTAAACCTCGTCGGCGTCCAGATCGCCTGAGATCTCTTCTAACACGCCCTTGCCTTTATAATAATCGATGAGTTCTTTTGTCTGGCCCTCAAAGACCTCTAGTCTCTTTTTTATGGTCTCCTCGACATCGTCTTTTCTTCGATAAAGCTCGCTATGGCACTTGTCACACACGCCTTCTTTTTTCGGCGGCATATTCACGATGTGATAATTCGCCCCACATTCCCTGCAGAGCCTTCTACCTGTGAGCCTGAAAAGAACGACCTTTAAACTGGTCTTAAAGTATATTACGAAATCTATGTCTAATTTTAATTTTTCAAGCGCCGCGTCTATTTTTCCGGCCTGGTATATCGTCCTCGGAAACCCGTCCAGTATAAAATCCCTGTCCTTAGCGTCGGTCTTTATCTTATCGAGCATCATCTCGATCACGATGTCGTCCGGGACGAGCTCGCCCTTATCCATGTAAGACTTTGCTTTTTTGCCGATCTCAGTGCCCTGCTTTACGTTCTCCCTGAGAATATCGCCTGTGGAAAGATGCAGATAATTCAATCTTTCTGCAAGCATGACCGCCTGCGTACCTTTGCCTGCGCCAGGCGGACCCAAAAATACCATTCGCATTACCTACGCCCCTTGATTCTGCCCTTTTTCATGAACCCGTCGTAGTGTCTCATTAAAAGCTGCGACTCGATCTGCCGCATCGTATCCAGCATGACACCGACCACGATCAAAAGCGCTGTGCCTCCGAAAAAACTCGCTATTAAATACGGCACCTTTAGCCACGCACCCAGCATATCCGGGAAAACCGCTATAAAAGCCAGGAATATAGCGCCTGGCAGGGTGATCCTTGTTATGATAAAATCGAAATATTCCGCTGTCTTTCTCCCTGGTCTCACGCCCGGCACAAACCCGCCGTATTTCTTCATGTTGTCAGCCACGTCAGCAGGGTTAAACGTTATTGCAGTGTAAAAATACGCGAAAAATATAATAAGCAAGCTGTATACGATAGTGTAAAAAACCTGCCCTCTCACGAGCGACTGCGCGATTCTCTGCAGGCCCGCGTTTGGGATAAATCCTGCTATTGTGGCAGGAAAAAGGATTATTGACTGCGCAAATATTATAGGTATGACGCCTGCCTGGTTGACCCTTAGAGGTATATATGTACTCTGGCCGCCGTAGACCTTTCTGCCTATAATACGCTTAGCGTATTGCACCGGGATCTTACGCTGGCCCTGCGTGATTAAAATAACAGCCACGATTACGCCCACTCCGATAACAGACATCAGAACAATAGTAAACGGGTTTATCTGTCTTTTTTCCGGCGAAAAAGGCGCGGTCAGGACAACGAGTTGATAGAGCGCGGTCGGCAGCCTCGATATGATGCCGGCTGTTATTATAAGAGAAATGCCATTTCCGATGCCACGTTCCTGTATCTGCTCGCCGAGCCACATGATAAACGCAGTGCCTGTCGTGAGCGTGATGACGGTTAATATCCTGAATCCCCAGCCAGGATCCTCAACGATCGTCAGACCCTGAAACCTCGCCGGGTTTTCAAGCCACATGCTTATAAAGAACGACTGGATAATCGCAAGCACCACTGTTCCGTATCGCGTGTATTGTATGATCTTTCGGCGGCCGGCCTCGCCTTCCTTTGACAATTTCTCAAGATGGGGCACGACTGTAATCAAAAGCTGCAGTATGATAGACGCTGATATATACGGCATGATACCCAACGCGAATACCGTTAGTCGCGTCAGGGCACCGCCGGAAAACATATTCATGATACCAAAGAGCGTGCCGCCCTGCGAGCGGGTCACGTTGTCAAAAAACTGTACGAGCGCTGCGCCGTTCACCCCGGGCGTGGGTATATACGCACCGACCCTGTACACGCTGAGGAGAGCGAACGTCACGAAAAGCTTTTTCCTCAGATCCGGTATCTTGAATGAATTAGCTAACGCCTTAAGCATACACCACCTTGTTCAAGGCTAAACCTTGAACATTTAAATGTTCAAGGTTTAGCCTTGAACAAGCAAGGTCAGACCAGTTAAGTTATTATCTCACACTTGCCGCCCACATTCTTAATTTTCTCAAGCGCTGTTTTTGAAAACGCATGGGCCTTTATATTAACAGGAACTGTGATCTCGCCATCCCCCAGGATCTTCACAAAGTCTGCAGAATTTTTTATCAATCCTTTTTCTTTCAATATTTCGGGTGTGATGGAGGTCTCTTTTTTTAATGCCGTGAGGTTGTCTAAATTGACTATGACGTATCCCTTGTTTATTCTCTTGTTAAATCCTCTTTTCGGCATCTTCCTTATAAGTGGCATCTGGCCGCCTTCAAAACCAGGTGTTGTGCCTTTGCCTGTGCGGGACATCTGGCCTTTGTGACCTCTTGTAGATGTCTTACCATGACCTGAGCCAGGACCCCTGCCCACTATCTTTCTTCTCTTTTTTGCGCCTTTTGCCGGCCTTAAATCCTCTATCCTCATTATTATTCCTCGTCTGACGTATCGCGTTCAAGCCTCAGTTTCTTAAAACCTTCCAGGGTCGCCTTTACTACATTGATCGGGTTCTGCGTGCCCAGAGACTTTGTAAGTATATCCCTTATGCCGGCCGCGTCGCAAAGTGCGCGTACAGCGCCGCCAGCAATAACACCGGTGCCTTCTGACGCTGGCTTTAGAAGAACCTTACCCGCGCCAAAACGACCCATTATTTCATGCGGAATCGTACTGCCTTTGAGCGGCACCACGAAAAAATCCTTCTTTGCGTTTGAAAGCGCCTTGCGTATAGCATTTGCGACTTCATTGGCCTTGCCATACCCGCAGCCAATCTTGCCCTTGCCATTGCCCACCGCCACCAGCGCGGTAAACGAAAACCTCTTTCCGCCCTTTACAACCTTTGACACCCTGTTAACAGAAATGACCTTTTCTATAAATTGTTCTTCCTGGGCAGCCTCGATTTTTTCTATGACCTTATCTTTTACTTGTTTATTATCAACCAATATCCCCTCCGCCTTTTAAAATTTCAGGCCTGCCGCGCGCGCTGCATCAGCCAGGGCCTTTACGCGACCATGATACAAATAGCCGCCTCTGTCAAACACGACCTCTTCTATGCCTTTCTTTTTCACCTCTTGCGACACATACGCGCCCAATTTCTTCGCCGCATCAATGTTGCCGCCCCACTTGCAGTCCCTCTTAAAGTCCTTGTCATTCGTGGAAATCGAGAGAAAAGTCCTACTGTCCATGTCGTTCACCAATTGCACGTACAGATTCTTGTGGCTCCTGTGCACAACCATTCTCGGCTTATCCTTTGTCCCGGACAGACCCTTTCTTATTCTATAATGCCGTGTTATCCTGCCTTGCTCTGCCTGATTTCTTGTTTTTTTTCTCATTATGCGACCGCCTTGCCTGCTTTCTTTCTCACATATTCGCCTACGTATCTTATGCCTTTACCTTTATACGGCTCTGGCTTTAGAAAATCCCGTATCTCAGCCGCCGCCTCTCCGACCTTTGCCTTGTCAACACCTTCCACCACTATCTGGTTCTGCTTCGGCGTCTTAACACTGATCCCCTCAGGCACCGGATAAGCAACAGGGTGTGAAAAACCCAATTGCAGATTAAGCACCTTTGGCTGCGCCTGCGCGCGATAACCTACTCCGTGCAGCTCGAGATTTTTCACATAGCCTTCATTCACGCCCTTTATCATATTGTTGATATGGGCCCTTGCAAGACCATGCATTGAATAATGGACCTTGGTCTCACCCAATCTTTTTACAGAAAGTTCTTTTTTGTCTATATGTACCTCTACGCCTTGAGGCAAAAACCATTCCAATTTGCCTTTTGGCCCTTCAGTAAAAACCTTGCCCGACTCTATTTTGATCTTAACCTTATCGGGAATCTGTATTGATCTTTTTCCTACCCTTGACATCTATGTGTCTCCTGCTGTTTATCTGACAAATCGTGCGTGTCGAGTTTGTCGGATAAGGGGATTACCAGACGTGGCATAATACTTCGCCGCCGGTCTGCATCTCCTTTGCCTGTGTATTCGTCACTATACCCCTGGATGTTGATAAAATCGCGAAACCCAATCCACCCAGCACCGCAGGCACCCTGTCTTTCCTGACGTGCCTTCTCAGCCCTGGCCTGGAAATCCTCTTCAAACCTATTATGGCCGAATCCCCGGATTTCCTATATTTAAGGTACACCCTCAAAATCCCCTGTTTTTTATAGTCGATAAACTTGAAATCTTTTATAAACTTTTCCCGCTTCAGAATGCCGAGTATCTCCTGTAATATCTTTGAAAATGGGACATCCACCTTTATTTTCTTGGCTCTGGTTCCGTTCCTGACTATTGTCAGCATATTGGCGATTGGATCTGTCATGCTCATCGTTATTCTCCGTATGTTACCAACTGGCCTTGGTTACGCCCGGGATCTCGCCCCTGGAAGCCATTTCCCTGAAACAGATGCGGCAAACATGGAACTTTCTCATGTAAGCGCGTCGCCTTCCGCACAGCTGGCACCTGTTGTACTTTCTTACCTTAAACTTGGGCGTCTTTTTCTGTTTTGCTATCAAACATTCTTTTGCCATATCAGATCTTTCTACTCAACTCCCTTTTTAGCAAAGGGCATGCCGAGTAATTTTAGCAGTTCAAATGACTCCTTTTTTGAATTTGACCTTATATTTATAATAACGTCCATGCCCTGCGTCTTAGTTATCTTGTCAATATTTATCTCCGGGAATATCGCCTGCTCTTTCAGCCCTAGCGAATAGCTTCCTTTCTCATCAAACGCGCTGTCACTGACCCCGCGAAAATCCCTGATCCTGGGAAGCGCCACATTAATGAGCCTATCCAAAAATTCGTACATCCTTGCGCCGCGCAATGTCACCTTGCATCCGATAGGCATGCCCTTGCGTATCTTAAAATTCGCGATCGCCTTTCTCGACCTTGTCATAGCAGGCTTTTGCCCTGTTATGACTGCCAGGTCCTGCATGGCCTGCTCCAGGATCTTTATATCCTGGCTGGCGGTGCCCACGCCCATGTTCACGACCACCTTTACTATGTGCGGCGCCTGCAATACGTTCTTGTAGCTGAATTTTTTGCTCAGCTCCGGCACTATCTCTTCTTTGTATTTTTGCAATAATCTTGGTATCATTAAATTAATTCCTTACATCTTTTGCAGGTCCTGACCTTTGTGCCGTCAGAAAGCGTGCTAAAACCAATGCGCGTCGGCTTTGAGCACTTCTGGCACATCACCATCAGATTAGAAAGACTTACAGTGCTTTCCTTTTGTATGATCCCGCCCTGCTGGTCTTGACTTGTCCTTCTGGCATGCTTCTTTACCATATTCAGGCCCTGGACAAGCGCCCTTGATTTCTCAGGGAAAACAGTAAGCACCTTGCCTGTCTTTCCTTTATCCTTGCCTGTAAGTATCTTTACATTGTCGTTTTTCTTTATCTTTGCCATTAAACCACCTCAGGCGCGAGCGAAACTATCTTCATGAAATTCTTTTCCCTTAACTCCCTTGCAACCGGCCCAAAGATCCTCGTGCCCCTTGGATTCAGCTGCGGGTCTATGATGACTATCGCGTTCCTGTCAAACCTCAAATAAGAACCATCCGGCCTTCTTATCGGGGCCAGACTCCTCACTATAACCGCCTTTACCACCTCACCCTCTTTTACCACGCCGTCAGGGCTGGCTTCCTTTATATTAGCGGTTATAATATCACCTATCTCGGCGACCAGCTTGCCGTGTCTGCCGATAACACCTATACACGAGGCCTTCTTAGCCCCTGTATTATCAGCCACATCTAAAATTGTGCGCATTCTAATCATGATTTGATCCTTATTTCAGGACTTCCAAAAGACGCCATCTCTTATTTTTAGACATGGGCCTTATCTCCTGGATCTTTACTTTGTCGCCTGTTTTGGCCGATCCTTTTTCATCATGTACCATAAATTTCGAGATCTGCCTGACAATACGTCTATAAACAAGGTGTTTCGCGGTGCGGTCCAGCCTGACCACGATGGTCTTGTTC
>CAZBAQ010000043.1:0-7315 GCA_964489855.1 uncultured Planctomycetia bacterium
CCACCTTTACCTGCTCGCCAAGCTCATCAGGCACAGAATAAGAAAAAGGCCCTTCAACAGGTCTGTTTATAACAACGTCAGCGAATATTCTAGTGGTCGAGGCGAAACCTCGACCAAGTAGGTCTGGTCGAGGTTTCGCCTCGACCACCCGATCGGCTCGACTTAGCACCTACAACGCCTCCATGATATTTTTCATGTCCTGCCAGACGAGCTTCTTGTCATTTGGATTGCGCAAGAGGTATGCAGGATGAAAGGTCGGCATGAACTTTATTCCCTTGAACTCGTGCCACCTGCCCCTTAATTTACTTATCGGCGTCTCTGTATTCAAAAGCGTCTGACTTGCAAACTTGCCAAGCCCGCATATTACATCCGGCTTTATAAGGTCTATCTGCTTATAAAGATGTCCTATACATTGCGCGATTTCTTCAGGCAAGGGGTTTCTGTTTCCAGAAGGCCGACACTTCAGGATATTGCATATATACACATCTTCTCTCTTCAATCCCATTGCCTCTATTATCTTTGTCAAAAGCATTCCTGCCCTGCCCACGAACGGCTGGCCCTTTAAGTCTTCATCATGGCCAGGCGCCTCGCCTACAAACACGAGCTTCGCATTTATATTGCCTGCGCCGAAGACAACATTTTTCCTGGTCTTTGCCAGAGGGCATTTCTGGCAAGTCATTGTCTCGTTCTTTAATTTTTCTATTTCCGCATCCTTATTCTTTGCGGAAAAAAGATATTCAGACATACCGCTCCCCTTTTCCATTTCCAGATAAGCCTTTATGCTCCTTAAAATATCCATCATGGCCTCGGGTGGAACTTTTTATGAATAGATTTTAGCCTATCCTTGCTGATATGCGTGTAGATCTGCGTCGTGGATATATCAGAATGGCCTAAAAGCTCCTGCACTACTCTTAGATCAGCGCCTCTCTCCAGGATGTGCGTAGCAAAAGAATGCCTCAGGCTGTGAGGCATGATATCTTTCTTGATGCGCGCCTCTTTGGCGTACTTTTTTATTGTCTTCCAGAATGTCTGGCGCGACATTGGCTTGCCCAGCCGCGTAAGAAATAAAAAATTCGAGACCTTTTTCTTTAAAAATCTTTTTCTGCCCTTATCCAGATATCTCGCGATGCTCTCCTTTGCCTTTTTCCCAAACGGGACTATTCTTTCCTTACTGCCCTTGCCAAGACATTTCACAAACCTTACATCCATATTCAGATCATCCATCTTCAGATTTATCAGCTCTGATACCCGCATCCCGGTAGCGTACATGAGTTCCAGTGTCGCCCTGTCACGCATGCCCATTAAATCCCTTACATCGGGAGCCATCAACAATGCTTCTACTTCGTCCAGATTTAAAGTCGACGGGAGTTTCTTCCACAACTTTGGCGACTCTATAACGCTTGTCACATTCTCTTTTACCTTATGCTCTCTCACGAGAAATTTAAAAAATGACCTGAGACACGCGAGTTCTCTTGATACTGAATTTGCTGAAAGGCCCCGGTCTTTCTCTGTCATCATGAAAGAGCTTATCATCTGCCTCGTGACCCTTTCTATGGAAGCTATGCGCCGGGATTTAAGATATTCAGAAAATCTCGCCAGGTCCTGCCGATAAGAGACAAGGGTGTTCTTGGACAATCCTCTCTCTACGGATAAATATCCCAGAAATTCTTCGATTAATTCATTCATAAAAGCTCACGTAAAGAAGGGATTATTCTTTTTTTCGTATCCTATTGATGTCGATGGGCCGTGGCCAGGGTAAACTGCGCAGTCATCCGGTAAAACAAAAAGCTTCTCCTTTACTGAGCGCAATATATCCTCTTCTGACCCATACGCAAAATCAGTCCTGCCTATGCCTTCGCAAAAAAGCGTATCCCCTGTAAAAACTACGCCGTCCCCTTTTAAACAAATAGAGCCGGGCGTGTGACCAGGCGTGTGGATGACCTCCAGCTTTACCCTGCCAACGGTCAACACTTCCCCCTCTTTCAAGACCCTGGATGCCGCCTTTGTCTTGAGTAAAAACCCAAACGCGCCTGAAAGATTCTTTGAAGGATCCTGCAGAAACTCTGCGTCAGACCCATGTATCCATACGGGCAAGTCAAATTCATTATCAGCTCCTATGTGGTCGCTGTGGCCATGCGTATTAATGACAGCCTGCGGCTTTAACCCGCCTTTATCAATAATATTTTTTATCTTTTTGTAATCCGATCCAGGGTCTATGATAAAGACCTCTTTCGTGGACCCGTCACCCGCGATATAACAATTCGTCTCCATCATACCCACGACAATCGTCTCTATGATCATTTCTTTAGCTCCAGCGAATCCTTTACCTTAGAATACGAAAATTGCTTGTCAATGCGGCGTTTTGTCATCTCAAGCATATGACTCATCCTGTATTTTTCACTCCTTGAGAGCCTTTTTTTCTTTATATCAGGATCAATGGATTTTATCTCTTCTATGAACGGATCCAGCTCTTTTACCCTGGCTAAAGAAAGGTACTTCCTCATCTCTTCCAGGTTCATTACAGCATTCTCGTAACACTCCATGCGCTTTTTATAAGTTCCATCCATCCGCTCTATCAATTCACCCTGCCATGACTTCCAAAATAAAAATCGCTTCCTGTAAAGTTCGTCCACCCTCAGGTCCTTTGCATAATCATATGTGGTTATGACAGGGCCTGCCTTTACCTCTTCTTTCTTTTTGCGCGTGAATTTTCTCTGCAGCCCCGCGCAGCCTATAGAAGTTACCAGTAATACGCAAATCAAGATACCCGCTAAAATCCTGTTTTTAACCATAAGGCCTCTCTTATTTTAACATCTTTTTAAACTCGTCCTCGTCTATAATTTTGACACCTAGTTTCTTTGCCACTTCCAGTTTTGAGCCTGCTTCCTTGCCCGCGACAAGAAAATCTGTGTTTTCACTCACGCTCGAAGACGCACTGCCGCCATTAGTCCGTATCAATCCCTCTATCTCCTGCCTCGTGAATTCCTCAAGCGACCCTGTCACAACAAATGTCTTGCCCTCAAACACCCCTGAACCTAGAGCCCTGAGACTCGAGCTTACATTCACCCCTGCCTTTTTTAATTTCTCTATTACCTTTTTATTCTCCTTTGACCTGAAAAAATTAAATATACTCTTTGCCATCACAGGCCCTATCTCATTTATATTCTCAAATTCCTCTATGCCGGCTTCGGTGATCTTATCAAGCGACTTAAACCTGGCGGCCAGGATCCATGCTGCCCTTACGCCAACATGCCTTATGCCAAGCCCGAAAACCAATCTGTTAAGATCATTACGCTTGCTTTTCCCGATCCCCTCTATCAGATTTGACGCTGATTTATCCGCCATCCTTTCAAGACCCGCGACATCTTCGTGCTTTAAATAATATATATCAGCATAATCTTCCACCATATTTTTATCTACCAGCTGCGCCACAATCGCCTCCCCCATGCCTTCTATATCCATTGCGCCTCTTGAGGCAAAGTGTTTTATCCGCTCTTTTAATTGCGCAGTGCAGCTCAGGTTTTCACACCTCAGCGCGACTTCGCCTTCCACGCCCTCTATCCTGCCCTTGCACACAGGGCATCTTTTCGGCATTGAAAATTTCTTTTCCCTGCCTTTTCTTTTACTCTTCAACGCCTCCACTACCTGCGGTATTATCTCGCCTGCCTTTTCTATTATCACGTGATCGCCTATCCTTATGTCCTTGCGCAAGATCTCGTCCTGGTTATGCAGTGTCGCGCGGCTGACAGTCGAACCTGAAAGCTCGACTGGTTTTAATACAGCTACCGGCGTGAGCGTGCCGGTCCTTCCCACCTGGACGATTATGTCCTCGAGCATTGTCTCTTTTCTCTCAGCAGGAAACTTATACGCGATCATCCACCTCGGGCTTTTTGAGGTCTGTCCCAGCTTTTTCTGGTAATCAAATGAATCCACTTTTATGACCATGCCGTCAATATCATAATCCAGGGAATCCTTTTTATCCTCCCACTCATCGCAGTACTTGATGACCTCTTCGATAGAATGGCACTTTTTTATATGAGGGCTGGTGCGAAAACCGGATTCTTTTAAAAACTGGAGCGCCTCGAACTGCGTCTTGAATGACGCTCTCTCTATATATCCAACGCCGTACATCCACATATTCAAATGTCTTTTCGCAACCTCTGATGAGTCCAAAAGTTTCAACGAACCAGCACAGGCGTTCCTGGGATTTGCAAAAACCTCATCGCCTTCTTTCTCTTTTTCTTTATTTATTTTTTCAAATGTCTTCCTGGACATGTAAACTTCGCCTCTTGCCTCGAATAATCCTGGCGGTCTGGCATCTTTTTTCACGATTAACGGCAGGCTTCTAATAGTCTTTAAATTCACTGTGATATCATCGCCGCTAAAACCATCTCCGCGGGTGGCGCCCTGAATAAATCTGCCTTTTTCATATAGAAGCGATATACTCACGCCGTCTATCTTTAGCTCGACCACGTAATCCAGCCTGTCTATTTCCAGATTCTTCTTCACGCGCCTGTCAAATTCCCGTATCTCGCCGCCTGAATACGTATTATCCATGCTGAGCATGGGTTTCCTGTGCTCTACAGACTTAAAACCTTCCGTTGTTTCTCCGCTGACTCTTTGCGTTGGCGAATCAGGCGTGACTAATCCAGAGTGAGCTGCTTCAAGCTTCTGAAGCTCTTTCATCAGCCGGTCATATTCCTGGTCAGACACCTCAGGCCTATTCTCGAGGTAATACTTCCTGTCATGATGCTCGATCAATTCCCTAAGCTTCCCTATCTTCTTTTTAATATCTTTACTCATAGTTTAAAACTAAAACCCTATTTCAAAATTACTAAATTCACGCGTTGCTTTGTCCCAACTCACCTGCGTATCCCTGATATAGCGGTCCGCGAATTCAGTTGTTACTGTCTCGAGAAATTCCTTTAACCTGGCCTCTTCCCCTTCGCATACTGCCTCGACTTTGCCATCTGCTAAATTCCTGACCCAGCCAACCAGACCTAATCCCGAGGCAATCCTGCGCACAGTATACCTGAACCCAATCCCCTGGACATATCCAGAATAAAATACATGAAGACGCTTATGCGGCATAATTATAGCGTATATATAGCAGCTGAAATAGTATCTTTTAAGTATTGCGTTATTAACCCATTTATTACCCCATTTGGATAGTTATTACCCCATTACACCTTCTGCCACTTGGCAGACTTTCCTTTACCCAGACAACGAATCTTCTTTGCCTTCTGTAATTGCCGCAATATGATCTTAATCATTTCCCGGCTCACCGTCGGGCATTCCCTTTCAATGTCACTTATACTAAATTCCCCGATTTGCCGTTCAATAGCCGCTGTCACAATCCCTGTTTTTGCCCCGCGTGAAGGCTTGATATTTCCTGCGCGTTCTTCAAATTCCTTATAAGCGGTCAGCACTGTCCCGAGAAAGTAATTAAACCAAGGGATCACATCGTGCTTGGCTTCATGCCACCTCTGAGAACTTTTGTTAAGGGTTTCATAGTAAGTTTCTTTTGACTGTTCAACGATGCGCTCAAGACTTATGTATTTGCCAACCATATAACCATGCTGATACAAAGCAAGAAGGGTTAAGAGACGTGATACCCGACCATTGCCGTCACGGAACGGGTGAATGCTTAAGAAATCAAGTACAAGACAAGCCACTGCGTAGATATCTGGATATTTAAGCTGATTAACGCTATTTTCATAACTAAGACATAATTGCTTCATCATCTCCTGTGTCTTCTCAGCGCTCACAGGCCTAAAAATCACTTCAACTCGGCCATCTGGATATTTGCGAATAATATCGTTATTTTTCTCTTTCCATTTGCCGGCATCCCATAGTTCGCCCCGGCCTAAACGGTGCAGCTCTTTAATCGTTTCCGGTGTTATCTTCAAACTCTGATGTTTTCTGTGAATTAGATCAAGCGCCTTACGATAACCTGCAATCTCTTCCTCGGAACGATCTCGCGGTTTGCTATGGCCAATAATAAGGGGTTTGAGACGCACCTTATCAACAGTAACTCCTTCAATGCGATTCGATGACTCCGCGCTTTCAATAAGCGCCGCCTCCAGCAGTGTTTTTAAAACCTGCGGCGACTGCTTTGCATAAAGCTCTTGTTTACCCTTATGCTCGGCTATGGAATTCATAAGCCACACCGAGCTCAAAGGAAGTTTTACATTATCTCGTTTAAATGAATTCATTTGTATTCACCTCTTTTTCGGAAAAAATCCCCCAATGTCCTGGATGGTCGGGGAGATGGGACTCGAACCCATGACCTCTTGCTCCCGAAGCAAGCGCGCTAGCCAAACTGCGCTACTCCCCGATTTTAATCTATTTCCTCCAGGTGTTTCTTTGTATCTAAAGAATCTATGGTTGAAAGCTTGTTGCCGAATTTATCGAGCCGGTCCTTTGCCGAGCCATAACTGGCACCGATGTTTTTTATATGCGTGCCGAGTTTGTCGAAATCGCCCTTAAACCTCTCAAGAGAGCCTTTTAAAGTCAAAAGTTTCTTTATGACCTCTTTTGTCTTCTCCTGTATGCCCAATCCCTTAAGGCCAATGACAATGACCTCCAGATAGGCGTAAAAACTGTTCGGGGAAACAGGAAAGACCTTTCTGGACGCGGCATGCGCGATCATGGACTTCTGTTCTGAAGATTCATCGCTTTTTATAAAGGCCTCATAATACACGTTCTCAGCCGGTATATACATGAGCGCAAACTCGTAGGTATTCTCTTCCGGCAGGATATATTTATCTGCTACAGAGTTTACGTGCTCCTTGACAGCTTTTGTAAATTCTTTCCTGGCCCTCTTTTTGTCTTCTTCACTCTCGGATCCTATGAAACGGGTGAAACTTTCCATTGGAAATTTTGAATCCACGGGAACGAGTTTCTTCCCGATATTTATCACGGCATCCACCCTGTCCCCGCTTTTAAAAGAATGCTGTAATTCATAAAGATTTTTCGGCATTATCTCCGCCAAAAGATTTTCCAGCAACAGCTCTCCGAGCCCGCCCCTCATCTTTGGCGCCCTTAAGATCTCCTGCAGGCTCGAGATGTCCTTACCCACCTCGTAGATCTGCTGTGTCTTTTGCTCCAGGGAACCAAGGGTCTCCCTTACCTCCCCAAAGACCCTGGTGGTGCTATTGATCTGTGAACCCATTGAGCTATTCATATTATTTAATTGCTTTAATATAAGGTCTGTATTGTTGGCAAGCGTGTTGCTCCACTCTGTGCGGAGCGCGTTGATCCTATCCTCGTTCTCTCTGGAAGAAAAATCCTTGTGCCTGCGCGTCAAGAATAG
>CAZBAQ010000044.1:0-7183 GCA_964489855.1 uncultured Planctomycetia bacterium
TGTTCAGGTAGCAGAGATGGTGCTTGAAAAGGCAAAGCGGCTTGTCGAGCATAAAAAGGATGTCGTGATACTGCTGGATTCGATCACGCGGCTGGCGCGCGCGTACAACGCGGTCGTGCCGCATTCCGGAAAGATACTTTCAGGCGGTGTGGATTCGAACGCGCTCCATAAACCAAAGAGGTTTTTTGGCGCTGCGAGGAACATAGAGGAAGGCGGGAGCCTGACGATCATAGCGACTGCGCTCGTGGATACCGGCAGCAGGATGGACGAGGTCATATTCGAAGAATTTAAAGGCACTGGCAACATGGAACTACAACTCGATAGAAATCTGTTCCAGCGACGCATCTACCCGGCAATTGATATAAAGAGATCGAACACGAGAAAAGAAGAGCTTCTTATGAGCGAGAAAGAACTGCAGAGGGTGTGGGTGCTCAGGAAGGTCTTGAATGAATTAAACGGCGTGGAGGCAATGGAGCTTCTTTTGGGCAAGCTCTCCAAGACAAAGACAAACGAGGAATTTCTCGAAAGCATGAACCAGTAAAGGGAGGTTTAAGATGAAGGCGAAGATCCATCCTGATTACAAGGAAGCAACGATCATATGCGCATGCGGAGAAGTGGTGCATACCCGCTCGACAAAGCAGAATATCCGAGTGGAGATATGCTCCAAGTGCCACCCGTTCTTTACGGGCAAACAGAAATTTATTGATTCCGCGGGCCGCGTAGATAAATTTTTAAAGAAATACAAGAAAAAATAATATGTTCGAGAAGCTCGAAGCGCGATTAAGACGATACGACGAGATACACCAGCTTATGGCAGATGGCGGCGTGGTTTCTGATAGAGACAAGTATCAGAAACTGGCAAAGGAGCTTTCTGTCCTCGAAGATACAGTAGCCAGATACAGGGAGTATAAAAAGATCCTTTTAGAGATAAATGACGCGAAAAAAATAGTCGAGAAGGAAACGCATTTGGAATTGGTAGAGATGGCAAAGGCTGAGATAGATGAACTGGGAGAGAAAAAAAAGACGCTGGAGATCGAATTAGAGGAAACAATGCTCGAGGATGATCCTGACGCAGGCAAAGACATTATCATGGAAATAAGGGCAGGGACTGGCGGCGCAGAGGCGTCTTTGTTTGCAGGGGATCTGTTCAGGATGTACTCTAGGTATGCCGCGAGATGCGGATGGAAGATAGACGTGATGGATAGTCATATTGCAGAAGCAGGCGGGTTTAAAGAGGTGATCTTTTCCATAAAGGGCAGGGATGTGTATAAGAGACTGAAATACGAGCGCGGTGTGCACAGGGTGCAGCGCGTTCCTGTTACAGAGTCGTCCGGGAGGATACATACTTCCGCTGTGACAGTGGCAGTGCTTCCCGAGGCTGAAGATGTGGACATGGAGATAAACCCGCAGGACCTGAAGATAGACACATATCGCGCGGGCGGGGCTGGCGGCCAGCATGTGAATGTCACGGATTCCGCGGTGCGAATCACACATATACCGACCGGCACGATAGTGCAGTGCCAGAACGAACGGTCGCAGCACAAAAATAAAGCCGCTGCAATGAAGGTCCTGAAGGCGAGGGTATTGGATAAACTGAAGATGGAGCAGCAGAAAAAAACAGCAAGCGACAGAAAGAACCAAGTGGGGACAGGCGACCGCAGCGAAAAGATACGCACTTATAATTTTCCAGACAGGCGAGTTACTGATCACAGGATAGGATTTACCATTCACAAATTAGACAGGGTAATGGAAGGCGAGATAGACGAGATCATCGGAGCGCTTATGCAGACGGAGCGTAAACTCAAGCTCGGTCAGGCCATGTAAGGAAAAGGCGGGGAGATATGTGTCAGCCGGTTCAATATATAGAGGGTAAGGCTGGATTTAGAGGGCTGGATTTTGTCGTAAATAAGGATGTCCTAATACCGAGACCGGAAACTGAAAGATTAGTTGATGAGGCGCTGTCAGTTTTCAGCCGTCAGCTTTCAGCCAGACTAAAAATACTCGATTTATGTACAGGATCCGGCAATATCGCAGTAAGTCTGGCGCGGGAATTGCAGGCCGCAGAGATCGTTGCGACTGACATATCAGCGCCGGCGCTGAAGGTGGCGCAGGAAAACGCGGTGCTCCATGGAGTGGGCGAAAAGATAGCTTTTTACAACGGCGATCTTTTTAAGGCATTACCGGTTGAAAAGAATCTGAAATTTGATATAATAGTGTGCAACCCGCCGTATGTAAAAAAGGGGGATTTTGATTTTTTGCAAAAAGAAGTCAGGGAAGAGCCTTATATTGCTCTATATGGCGGCATTGATGGATTGGATTTTTACAGGCGCATAGCTGGAGAGGCGAAGGATCACCTGAAGACAGGCGGTGTCTTATTTTTGGAAATAGGTTTTGGGCAGGCAAAGCATATAATAGATATTTTTAGTATAGGAAGGATATACAGGGTAGAAAGAATAGTAAGGGATTTTGCAGGCATAGACAGGATATTATGGATAAATTTATTATAGAAGGCGGTGTTCGGCTAAAAGGCAACGTGGAGATCAGCGGCTCAAAGAACGCCGCGCTTCCAATACTTGCCGCAACCCTTCTTAGCGACGGAAAATCCGTGATAAAGAACGTGCCGCCGCTAAGGGATGTCTACACGATGCTGCGCATCATGCGTTATCTAGGCGCAAAGGTAGATATGGAGGATGATGTGGTAACTGTAGAGCCGGCCGGGTATTCGAACTACACCGCGCCTTACAAGCTTGTGAGCACGATGAGGGCTTCTGTATGCGTGCTGGGTCCGGTGCTGGCCAAACTAAAACGCGCGCGTGTCTCAATGCCTGGTGGTTGCGTGATAGGGCCAAGGCCGATCGATCTGCATGTAAAGGGACTGCGCTCAATAGGTGCGGATATAAAAATAGAGCATGGGTATATTGTCGCTGACGCGCCAAAACTCAGGGGGGGCCGTGTATATCTGGGCGGGAATTTTGGCTCAAGTGTTCTTGCTACAGCGAACCTGATGACCGCAGCTACCCTGGCAAAAGGAAAAACAGTCATTGAGAGCGCGGCGTGCGAACCAGAGATCGCTGACTTGGCAAGATTTTTGACAAAGATGGGCGCCAGGATAAAGGGCTATGACACGCCTATCATAGAGATAGAAGGGGTAAAATCGCTGCGCGGCGCAGAGCACTCTGTTATATACGACAGAATAGAAGCAGGCACGTTTATGGCGGCCGCTGCTATTACAGGCGGGGATATATTGATAAAGCACGCCAATATTGAGCATCTCGGCGCTATTGTGGACAGACTGCAGAACGCGGGCATCAGGATCACAAGGACAAAGGACGGGTTGCACGTTAAAAAGACACGCTCATTAAAACCAGTGGATGTGACGACATTACCGTACCCTGGCTTTCCGACTGACATGCAGGCGCAGATGATGGCGCTCATGAGCATAACAAAGGGCATAAGCGTGATCGTTGAAAAGATATATCCGGAACGGTTCATGCACGTGAGCGAGCTCGCGAGAATGGGCGCGCAGATCTATCTGGAGGGGCCGCGCGCCATAGTCCAGGGCGCTTCCAGGCTTAGCGGGGCGCCGGTAATGGCGTCTGATTTACGCGCGTCTGCGGCCTTGCTGCTGGCGGCGCTGGTCGCCAAGGGTAAGACAGAGATCTCCAGGATCTATCATATCGACCGCGGCTACTATCTTATTGAAGACAAATTGGAAAAATTAGGCGCAAAGATCAAACGTGAAAAGGAAGATTAAGGAGGAAACATGGCAGTAAGGATCAGATTGAAAAGATTTGGGACAAAAAAGAAACCGCATCAAAGGATAGTCGTGTGCGACAAGAAACGCGCGAGGGATGGTAAGACCATAGAAGAGATAGGTCATTATGACCCTTCAAAGACGCCCCCGGTAATAGTGGTGGACAAGGACAGGGCCAAATACTGGATGTCTAATGGCGCAGTGCCGTCCGAAATCGTAAGAAGTCTGTTAAAAAAACAGGGTGTACTCTAAAGTATCTTTGTTATGCGCATAGACGTCTTGACAATATTCCCGAAGATGTTTGACGCTGTCCTGGGAGAGTCTATTATAAAAAGGGCCCGTGAGAGCGGCGCTGTTGAGATAAATATAGTAGACATCAGACCTTTTTCAAAAGACAGGCACAGGAAGGTAGACGACAGGCCTTTTGGCGGCGGTCCTGGGATGGTGATGAACGCGGAACCCTTCTTCGAGGCTGTAAATTATATAAGGAAAAAGACCAAGCAGGAGAGGCTGAAGACCAGAGTTATTTTGATGAGCCCCAGGGGCTCGACGTTTGAGGATGGCATGGTAAAGAGATTATCCCGATGCGAGCACATGATACTTTTGTGCGGTCATTATGAAGGCATTGATGAAAGGGTGCGGGAGTTTCTGATAGACGAAGAGGTGTCGATCGGGGATTTTGTTTTGACGGGCGGGGAATTACCTGCAATGGTCGTAATCGATGCTGTCGCGAGATTTTTACCCGGCGTGCTTGGAAACAAAGATTCGCGCAGGGATGAGTCTTTTTCAAAAGGTCTTTTAGGGCACCCTCAATATACAAGGCCTGCTGACTACAATGGCATGAAGGTGCCAGATACGCTTATATCAGGTGATCATAAAAAAATAAAAAAATGGAGAAAAAAAGAATCCTTAAAAATAACAAAGAAAAAAAGACCGGATCTTGTAAAGGAGGAATACGATGAACAGGCTTAGCGAATTGGAAAAAAACCTTGCAAAAAAAGACATACCAGCTTTTAAGGCAGGGGATACCGTAAAGGTCTATATAAAAATAAAAGAGGGCGATAAGACCCGCCTCCAGGCCTTCGAGGGTATCTGTATCTCAAAGAAAGGCTCCGGGATGAGAGGAAACTTTACATTGAGGCGTATATCTTACGGCGAGGGAGTGGAAAGGCTCTTTCAGGCGCAGTCTCCCCTGATCGATTCAATCAAGGTGATAAGAAAGGGCGACGTGAGGCGCGCCAAGCTTTACTACCTAAGGAAAAAAATTGGCAAAGAGACAAAGGTCGAAGAAAAAATGGAATTTGGCCAGAAGAAGGATGCTCCTTTGGGAGAAAAAGGCGTTTCTTGACGGCGCGGATTTAATAATCGGCGTTGACGAGGCAGGCAGGGGGCCGCTGGCTGGCCCTGTGGTGGCAGGCGCTGTCAGCCTGACGCGGATACCTTTAAAAAGATTTGATCCGCCTCGCTTCAGAGAAAGGATCGATGATTCCAAAAGAATAGTGCCGAGCCAGAGAAAAAAGAGCTTCAGGGAGATCGCGAAAAAAACAGTATTTGGCACAGGAAAACGGGGACAGGACTTCATAGACAGAGAGAATATACACAGGGCGACTGCATTGGCGATGAAGGATGCGGTCCGTATCCTGGTCAGGAAATTTTGTAATAAGAACGACAAAAAAGAAAAGGACATAAGAAACAGGGTCTGTGTCCTGGTAGATGGGAATATTGATCCGGGGTTTCCTTATCGCACCGTGAAGATCGTAAAAGGCGATTCAAAAAGCCTTTCAATAGCAGCAGCGTCTATTATTGCCAAGGTCTCGCGCGATGAGATAATGCTTTCTTATGACAGGCGATTTCCTGAATACGGATTCTCGAAACACAAGGGGTACGGAACAAGACAGCATCTCGAGGCCATAAAAAGATACGGCCCATGCAAGCTCCACAGAAAAAGTTTCGCCCCTATAAAAAATGACCTTTGCAAGGATTGATTCAGGCAAAAAAGGGGAAGAAATAGCAGTAAGCTTTCTTAAGAAGCAGGGCTTTAGCGTAATAGCAAGAAATTATAAAACAAGATTAGGGGAGATAGATATAATAGGCAGGGATAAGGGATGCATTTGTTTTATAGAAGTCCGCTCTGCTAATTCCCGGATATTTGAAGCGCCTGAGTATACGATTGACAGGAGAAAACAGGGCCAGATCTCAAAGGCAGCCCTGTCGTACATAAAAAGACGCGGCCTGGAAGATAAAGACTCTAGATTTGATGTAGTTTGTATTGAAGGCGTTGATAGCGTTTCGCCGAACATACGCCTTATTAAAAACGCCTTTGACCTAGAACCGCACTATCGCTATTAGCCTTAAGTTGACAAATCCGACACGTTCATTTTGCGTGCCCCGTACCCGAACGAAGTGAGTAATTCGGGGTCAACTTAAGCAGGAGAGGTGGATATTGAAGAAGGTTCCGAATGATCTCGAGATCGCGCAGGCCGCGAAATTAAAACCTATCACTGAGATCGCCCGCCAGATAGGAATAAAACAAGACGAGTTAGAGCTGTATGGAAATTACAAGGCCAAGATATCCCTTTCTATTTTAGACCGACTCAAAAATAACCCCCAGGGAAAATACATCGACGTCACTGCAGTTACGCCTACGCCGTTAGGCGAGGGTAAGACCGTGACTACTATAGGGCTAAGCCTGGGGCTCGCAAATATCAATAAAAAGGTCATAACTACTCTGCGGCAGCCGTCAATGGGTCCTGTGTTTGGCATAAAAGGCGGCGCAGCCGGCGGCGGCTACTCGCAGGTACTGCCAATGGAGGATATAAACCTGCATTTTACAGGAGATATCCACGCTGTTGGCGCGGCAAATAATCTACTCGCGGCATTTATAGATAATCATTTATTAAAAGGTAATAATCTGAATATAGACCCTGATTCAATAGTGATGAGAAGGTGTGTTGACATAAGTGACAGGGCATTGCGCCAGATCAGGATCGGACTTGGCGGACCGGAAAACGGCGTGGAGCGCGAAACAGGTTTTGACATAACTGTTGCGAGCGAGGTAATGGCAATATTGGCGCTGGCTGAAAGTCTGCCGGATTTAAGGAAACGGCTCGCGAGAATGGTTGTCGCCTCGACAAAAAACGGAAAACCAGTCACTGCCGAGGATTTAAAATGCGCGGGAGCAATGACGGTGCTTTTAAAGGATGCGCTTAAACCAAATCTGATACAGACAACAGAAAACACACCCTGTATAATGCATGCCGGGCCTTTTGCCAATATCGCGCATGGAAATAATTCTGTCCTGGCTGACATGATAGCGCTAAGGCTAGGCGATTACGTTGTTACCGAGAGTGGTTTTGGCGCGGATTGCGGGGCAGAAAAGTTCCTGGATATAAAATGCAGGACCGCTTCTCTCAAGCCACCTGACGGCAT